>NZ_NCII01000091.1 GCF_002256775.1 Novosphingobium sp. 17-62-19
GGGACTTGCGCCTGGTTGAACAGGATCGACTTGTCGGGATCGATCCCGCAGGAAACCAGCGCGGCGACCATTTCGCGCGTGTTTGCCGCGAGTTCTGCCGGGCTGTGCGGCATCGAAATGGCGTGGAGATCGGCAAGGAAATAGAGGCACTGCCCACCCTTGGCCGACCATTCGTCCTGCATACGCACCCAGTTCCGAATCGCACCAAGGTAATTGCCGAGGTGGAGATTGCCGGTGGGCTGGATGCCAGAAACGATACGCATCGAAAGTGCCTTCAGTTTGAGCGGCGACGCCGCAGGAGAAGCTTCAGATCGTCCACCCGGAAAGCCCCGGTAAGGACGGCGGCGAGGCCATAGACGACCACCCCGCTACTGACCAGTGCGGCCATTGCCGCAATGCGGATGGCCCACGTGCCCTGAACATAGGGCATGACCAGCCCCTGCCCGGCCCACAGCACGCCGCCCATCGCCACCGCCGCCAGCGCCAATCGCCACACGCGGCGCTTCAACCGAGCATCGGCCACGAAATGCCCACGCTTTTTCAGCGTGTAATAGAGCATCCAGACGTTGACCGTGGAGGCAATCGCGGTGGCGAGCGGCGGCCCCATGTGCTTCAGCGGCACGATCAGTAGCAGATTGCCGACAAGGTTCACCGCCATGGAGATCGTGGCATAACGCACCGGTGTTTTCGTATCCTGCCGCGCATAATATCCGGGCGTCAGCACCTTTACCAGAATGTAGCTGGGCAGGCCGATGGAGAAGGCTGCGAGCGCCTGCGAGGTATAGAACGTGTCGGTCGCATCGAACTTGCCATAGCCAAACAGCGCGGCGGTGATCGGCACGCCGCACAGCACCAGCGCCACGGTGGCGGGCAGGGTGAGCAGCAGCGCCAGTTCCATACCGCGATTCTGCGTGTCCATCGCCGCAGCCTCTTCCCCGCCGCCCAACTGGCGCGAGATGGTGGGGAGCAGCACGGTGCCAAGGCCGATGCCGATCAGGCCCAGCGGCAACTGGTTCAGCCGGTCCGCCATATAGATGTACGTGACCGAGCCTGCATCGAGCAGCGAGGCCGCGAGCGCAGTGGAAATGACGAGGTTGATCTGCACCGCGCCAGCGCCAGCGGCTGCGGGCCAGATCAGTTTGAGCAACTGCTTCACTTCAGGCGAAAGGCGTGGGCGGCGCAGCTTGAGACTGACGCCGTTCTGACGGCAGGCCAATGCCAGCCAAGCGAGTTGCAGCGCGCCCGAAACTGACACGGCAATCGCCTGATTGCGCGCGGTGACCAGCGGATCGTTCGAATGGAAGCCGAGCAGCGCGATGATCAGCGTAACGTTGAGCAGGATCGGCGCGGCGGCATTGACCCAGAATTTCTGCAACGAATTCAAGATGCCGCCCAGCAATGACACCAGACTGATGAGCATCAGATAGGGGATCGTCCAGCGCGACAGTTCCACCGCATAGGCGAACTGCGCGTCACTGACCCCATTGAACCCGCCCGACAGCACATAGGTAACCGGCCACGCGAAGACTTCGAGTAGAACGGTCATCACCAGCAGGACCGGCAGCAGCACGGCCAGTGCGGCTTCGGCAAAGTCCAGCCCATCGCGCAGGCCCTTGCCTTCAGGATCGGCCACGCGCTTGTTGAACATCGGGATGAAGGCTGCGGCAAAGGCACCTTCGGCAAACAGCGCGCGGAACATGTTGGGCAGGCGGAACGCGACAAGGAACGCGTCCGACGCAAAGGCCGCGCCGACGAAGCGCGCGAACAGGCTATCGCGCACGAGGCCCAGAATGCGGCTGAGCAAGGTCAGCCCGCCGATGGAACCGGTGGCCCTAAGAAGGTTCATGACTTTGGCACGCAAGCGTGGCGCTTTGGATCACATCCTTCGACAGGCTCAGGATGAGCGGCCCGTTGGGGCCAAGGATTATCTTTTGACAGGCTCAACATAAGCGCAAAGACAATCCTGTTTCCATCCCCGCTCGCCCTGAGCCTGTCGAAGGGCGCTGGCACTGTGTGCGTCGGCTTCGACAAGCTCAGCATGAGCGGGTTTGGGCAAAAGCCTCTATCAGGCCTGGCCTGCCGGAGTCGCTTCGGCGGTGGCCTGCGCCTGCGCCAGCTGCTGCATGTACAAGCCGTTGAAATCGATGGGTTCAAGCATCAGCGGCGGGTAGCCTGCATCGCGCACGGCATCGGCAATGATGCGGCGGGCGAAGGGGAAGAGGATGCGCGGACCTTCGGCGAACAGGAACGGGTGGGCCTGTTCATCAGCCACGTTGCGCATTCCGATCAGCCCGCAATAGGCCAGTTCAACGATGAAGGCAGTGCCCTCAGGCCCCTTGGACGTCACGTTGATCTTCAGTTCGATCTCGTGAATCTCAGGCTGGATGATGCGGGCCGATATGTTGAAATCAACTGCCATTTCAGGGACTTCAGTCCACTGATACGATTCCGGCGCGTTCGGGTTCTCGACCGAGAGATCCTTAACGTACTGCGAAATCAGGCCGATGGCGGGCGACGTGTCTTCGCCATTGGGAACCGGGCCATCAAGGTTGAGATTCGAAATGATGTTGCCTTCTTCGGCCATGTCAGACGCGCTTTCCGAGAGATATGGATGTTGCTGCGGGCGACTAGCACCATGGCCCCATGCGGGCAATCCGCCTTTGTTTATCGGCAAAACACAACAGCCGGGCGGAATTCTTGCCCAAGTGGACCACCCAAAGGGCCATGCACGCGTTGTTCATTTGTAATCCGTACCTATTTGAGGCAAGTTGGCATGACGCCATGCGTCCCGGATGGGCGCAGCGGCTCTATCGGGAACTTTGCGCGTGATTGTTCAAATAGTAATCCTGGCGATGATTGCGGCCTTTCTGGGCCTGCGCCTCTATTCTGTTCTGGGCCGTCGGCCTGAGCATGACGAAGAGCCAATGCGCCGCCGGATCGAACAGCCCGATCCATCGGGACAGAATCGCCAGCCGGTGAACCCACGCGGCACCGAAGGCAGCCAGCTTGCCCCGCGCCCGCGCGAACTTGCACAAGCTGAGCCGAACACGTTTGACAACAGCGCCGAAGCTGGCGTCCGCGCAATCATCGCGGCCGACCGCCGTTTTGACGTGGCCCAGTTCCTTGCCGGGTCGAAAGCCGCTTACACCATGATCCTCGAAGCCTTCTGGCGCGGGGACAAGGACGAGCTGCGCCAGCTGTGTGACGAAGATGTGTTCGCCGGGTTCGATTCGGCCATCGACGCGCGCGTTGCAGCGGGCGAAACGATCACCGCACGGGTTATCCGCATTGAGGAAGCGCGCATTGTTGCCGCTTCGATCGAAGGCAAAACCTCGCGCATTACCGTCCGCTTTCTGGCCGACATTGCATCGGTCACGCGCGATGCCGATGGCAACGTGATTGCCGGAACACTGGACGATGCGGTTGAAACGCGCGACCTGTGGACTTTCCGCCGCGATATTACCGCGCCTGATCCCGACTGGCTGCTCGACGAGACTGACGAGGCTTGATCCTTTTCAGGAACGGCACCGTGGGGGTTTTATCGAGGTTTGGCAAAGGCAAGAGCGCTGCGGTGATCGCGGCGCTCTTTCTGCTTGGCGGCTGCGGGCGGCTGATACCTGAAGGGCGCGGGCCGGGACCGGTGGCCCCGCCACCTGTGCCAACCGTGACCGCCCCCACTGCCGCGCTGGCCGGGGTTACGCGCGGCCCTGCCGTGGCGGGGCTGGGTTTCAAGGCGGACAATGCGGCGCTGGCGTTGCGCAGTTTTGTTATCTCCTGTCCGCGATTGACGCGGCGCGCCGACACTTCAGGGCTGACCCGGACCGAGGATTGGGCACCGGCCTGCGCGGCAGCCGCGAGCTGGCCTTCGGCGCAGGCAGCGCAGTTCTTCTCAACCTATTTCGAAAGTGCTGAAGTGGCGGGGGGCAATGCCTTTGCCACCGGATACTTCGAGCCGGAAATCGCCGGGGTGCGCGCACGCCAGCCGGGTTTCGACGTGCCGGTCTATGCCATGCCGCGCGATCTGGTGCGGGCCAAGGCGGGCGATGCGCAGCCCCTGCCCGATGGGCGGATGCCGCTGGGCCGCTATGACGAAGCGGGCGTGTTCACGGCCTATTGGGACCGGGCGCAGATCGAGGCTGGGGCGCTGATCGGCAAGGGCCTGGAGATTGGCTGGGCAGCCGATCCGGTGGAAATGTTCTTTCTGCAAATCCAAGGTTCTGGCCGCTTGCGCGCGCCCGATGGCAGTGTGATCCGCATCGGCTATGCCGGGCAGAACGGCTATCCCTATACCGGCATCGGCAGCCTGATGCGCGAGCGTGGGCTGATTGGCAGCGGGCCGGGGCAGTATGACGGATCGCTGCAGGGCATCCAGAAGTACTTGCGCGATTTCCCTGATGCAGGGCGGCGATTGATGCAGCAGAACCGCAGCTTCGTATTCTTCCGCGAACTGACCGGGCCGGGTCCGGTAGGCGCGTTGAACGTGCCGGTTACCGGTCGGGCAACGGTGGCGGTCGATCCCGCGTTCGTGCCGCTGGGCGCGCCGGTGTGGCTGGACGTGGACCGGGCCGAGGCGGACGGGCTGTGGGTGGCGCAGGACACCGGCGGGGCGATCAACGGGGCCAACCGCTTTGACACGTTCTGGGGTGCAGGTGCCGATGCGCGGCGGATTGCGGGCGGGATGTCTGCCCGGGGCAAGGCGCTGGTGCTTCTGCCGAAGGGTGTTCTGGCAAGACTTTCGGGGCAGCGCTGATGCGCGCGCCGCGCGGGCTTTCAGCCGAAGAGGCCGCGCTTTGGGAAAAGGTGGCGGCGACGATCACCCCGATCCATCCTGTGCGGCCCAAGGCGAAGGTGGCCGAGGCTGTTGCGCTGGTTCCGCCTGCGCCACCGCCCAAGCGGGTGAAAGGGCGCGTGCCGCCTCCTTTGCCCTCGCCATCACCCACGCCCGGGGCGCGACCGTTGGAAGGGCATGGGCTGGATTCAAGCTGGGAGCGCAAGCTGGCGCGCGGGGCGATTGCGCCTGACGTGACGATCGACCTGCACGGCATGGGGCTGGATGCAGCACATACGCGGCTCAACGGCGGAATCGCGCAGGCCCTGGCGATGGGGGCGCGGGTGATGCTGCTGATCGCAGGCAAGCCGCGCCCGCATGACGAGCAGGATGCGCGCGGCAACCGGCGCGGGGTCATCCGGGCCAAGCTGCTCGATTGGCTGGCACACAGCCCTCACGCCAGCCGCATCGCTGCCGTGCGCCCCGCACAGCCCAGGCACGGCGGGGCGGGCGCGGTTTACATTATCCTGCGCAAGCCGCGTTAGGCCTTGGTCCAGCGGGCGGCGAAGAAACCGTCGATCCCACCGTGGTCTGCCAACATGCCAGGATCAGAGCGGAAGTGGCCGTTTGTTGCGGCAATGCCTTCGGGCAATTCTGTGTCGGTTACGGGCTTTGGCGTGAGCGCGGTGAAAGCGGTGGCTTGCGCCTCACCCTCCTCCGGTTCCAGCGAGCAGACCGCGTAGACCAGCGTGCCGCCGGGAGCGAGCCATGTGGCGGCGCGTTCCAGCATGGCGGCTTGCAGTGTGGTCAGCTCATCCATCGCGGCATGGCGGTGGAGCACATCGGGGTGGCGGCGGCAGGTGCCGGTGGCGCTGCATGGGGCATCAAGCAGTATGGCATCGAACGGCGCATCGGGCGTCCATGTCAGCGCATCGGCGGCGACGATTTCAGCGGTGAGACCGCTGCGTTCGAGATTTTCGGATAAGCGTTCGTTGCGACGGGCAGACTTGTCGAGCGCAGTGACGGACCAACCGGCGGCGGCGAGTTGCAGCGTCTTGCCTCCGGGCGCGGCGCACAGATCGAGCGCGCGCTTGCCCTGCCCTTGGCCCAGCAGGCGGGCTGGCACGCTGGCGGCCAGATCCTGCACCCACCATGCGCCTTCGGCAAAGCCTTCCAGTGCGTCGATGGCGCCAGCGCGGGCGAGGCGGACGTGGCCGGGGGCGAGCGAATGGCCGCCAAGACGCTCTGCCCATAGCGCGGTTTCAGACGGATCGCGCAAGGTGAGGTCCAGCGGGGGCGGCACGGCGATGCCCTTGGCGATGGGCTGAACACGCTCTGGCCATGCTTGCTGCCAGCGGATTGCGGCAGATGCAGGCAGCGTCGGCGCATCAGGCAGCGTTACCGCGCCCTTGGTCACGGCCGAAAATACGCCATGTGCCAACCGTCGCGGGCCGCCCGTCAGCAGTGGCAAACCAGTGGCAACGACAGCGTGACCGGGCAGGTTCAGCCGCAGCGCCTGTGCCAGCATGATGCGCAGAACTGCGCGCGCCTTGGCATCTTCGGGCAGGGCCTGCTTGGTCGCGGCATCGATCAGCGCGTCGAGATCGGCCATCCAGCGCAGCGCCTCGTGCGCGATGGCGAGCGCGAGCGCACGGTCATCGCCGCGCTCGATCCCGCGCAGCACCGGGGGCGCGGCCTGATCGAGCGGATCGCCACGGCGCAGTACCGCATCGAGCAGGCGCAGCGCGGCGCGGCGGGCGGGGACGCCGGGGATTTCATCGTCGGATTGTGTTCTGGCCATGGGTGCCTATCGCCGGTCATGCCCCAATATGCAATTGCACTTCGGCGCGTGAGGCTCCATCTGCCTTACCATGGACAAGCCTATCCCTCGCGCCACGCAGCGTCCGGCAGAATTCACCCGCCCTGCGCACTGGACCAATGACCCGGCACCCACGCCCAAGCCTATCGAACAAGGTGATGACCCCGATGGCCTTGACCCCACCCGCTTTGGCGACTGGGAAAAGAACGGGATCGCGATAGACTTCTAACCCTCGATCACGCGCGCCTGCGGGTGATGCTTGTCGAGGTGCTTGCGCAGGATCTTCAGGTTGCGCGAGTTCGAGCGGAAGAACAGGTCAAACGCATCGCCCACCAGTGGCACTGCGCCTATGGCGGTATCGACCGCAACGTTTGCGCCCATGCGCCACAGCTTCCACTTGGGCAGGCCAAGGTTGCGGGCTTCCCACACCACATAGGCCCCCATCACAGCGGTCAGCACATCGCCCAGCACCGGGACCAGCCCGGCGATGGCATCAAGGCCCACATCGCGGCGTATCACCGGGATGGTAAAGCTGCGTTCCAACACGCGTTCCAGCATTTCCACGCGTTGGCGGACCGATGCGGGATCGTTGCCGAGGCCCGGTATTTCGGGGCGCATTGGCTGAGGGCGGGCGGCGGCAGGCTTGTCCATCAGCCCTATCTGGGGAGCCATGCCATCGGCGGCAAGGGATGCCAGCCCCACGGACTTTGCGCAAAGCCTGTGGTGCCGCTGCGCACCATCGACCAGCGCAAGGGCCGAGCGATGGGAATGAAGCCGTTGGCGGCGGTGATCTCGGCCTCCGCCTCGGCCAGCAGGGCAGCGCGCGCAGCGGGATCGAGCGCGCGGCGCGCCTCGGCCACGCGTTCATCTCCGGCGGGGCTGCACACGGCCTTTTGGACGGTGCACGAAAGCTGGTTGAGGAACCACGTGGCGCGACCATAGCGTGCAGCCACATCGACCAGCCGCAGATCGCCGCGGTCACTTTCCGGCACACGGCGCACGGCAATACCGATGCGGGCGAAATCACGACGCAGCGCATCGAACACCAGTGTAGACCCCACGCCATCGGCCATGGCGATGTTCATCGTGGGCAACGCACGCCCTGCGTCCTTCCACGCTGCAACGCGCGCTGAGGCCTGCGCTTGCCGCTCCTCCATGCTCATCCCCTGCCACCGTTCGCCGATGGTTCCCAGATCGTCCTCGGCATCGGGGGAGACGATTCGCGTGGTGGGCTGCCAGCCGCCGATGTTGAAGCCGCCCAGGAGGGCATCCCGGTCTATCGCCATGGACAGCGCCTCACGATTGGCTGCCCCGCCAAGGAAGCCTTCGGTGCGCGTCACCACAAGGCCGAACAGTCCGGTAACTGGATCAAGCTGCACATTGCCGCGCGTGAGGCCGATCCGTCCGGCCAGTGGCACGTTATCAACCTTGCCGCCCAGCACGACATCGACATCGCCGTCATCGAACCGGGCCACCGCTGCGGCTGCTTTGGCAAAGCTCAACGAAACAGCACGAGCGCGGCTGGCAAAGCTCTCCTGCTGGGGCAGGCCCCGCTTTTCGGGCGGGATCAGCGTGAACAACTGTGCGCCATCCTCGGCACTGGTGAAAGCCATCGGCCCGGTGCCGACCACCTGCCCCTTCGCATTTTTCCATGAAAACGAAAGTTCCGGCTGCGCCAGCAGGATCAGCAGTTCCGGCACAGGGGCGGCCAGATCGATCTCGATCACCCGGTCGGCCATCACGCGCACTTCGTCTATCGCCGCAAGATCAAGGCCGAGCGCAGTGCCCTTCAACCCCGCGATGGCTTTGCGCAGCAGCGCAGCGGCCACATCGGCGGTGATTCGCTTGCCATCGGGCCAAGTGCCATCACGCAGGCGGAAGATATAGCTCTGGCCATTGTCGGTAACGATCCAGCGGTCTGCCAGCGCCGGCACCACGCGGCCTTGCTCATCAAAGCCGACCAACCCTTCATCGGTGGCGGCGCGGACCAGTTGAGCAGAGGGAGACAGGCGCTGCCCCCGCTCTTTCAGAGCCGCTGCATCGCCAATCACGGCAACGCCAAGCGTGCCATCGCGCCCCTGTCCGCATGACGCGAGCAGCATGGAAAGAATTGCGATTACAGGGAGCCGAGCAGCCATCGGCAGCAGACTAGGCCAGGTGCGGCGATGCGTCCAGAACGCTGCCGATACACCGTGTCAGATTTTGCGGAGCGGACCAATCGGCGAGTTGCCCAGAGGCACTTTGACGAAGCGCGGCGTTGAGTCACCAGCGCCAACCGGTTCACGTGCCAGCTTGGGATCGACTTCTTCGTGGAACGCAATGCCAAAACGGGTGTCCTGAATCCACGCGACGACACCTTCGACCCAGCCAATATTGCGCAAGTTCACTTCAACCTGCGTGCCGCGCTGCACTTTGACCGGACCTTCGGCCATCATGCCACCGGCGGAAAGATTGCGCACCTTGATCCGGTGTTCGGCATCGGATTCGGGCAGGCGCACTTCGGCCATCAGAAACAGGCTGTCCCGCCCGATATGTCGATGGTCGATGTCAGTCACCAGAGGTTCCGCCAATCCCATGAACGCTGTCCCGCACGGGTCAGACTGTACCCGCACACACGGGTATCGCACCAATTCCTCGCTGTTTCCTAAACCAGCAAGGTAAACACGAGGTTAGCACGCCGTCCCGTTAACCGCGTTTGGGCGGGAGCGCGCCTTGCCACCCGCCCTCAGGGAAATCACATATCGCGGGAAATTTTTTCCCTGCGTTCATGCGCTTCCTGCGCTTCAACAGTCATCGTGGCGATGGGCCGCGCGATGAGCCGACCAAGGCCGATGGGCTCGCCAGTCACTTCACAGTAACCATATTCGCCTTCATCAATCCGGCGCATGGCCGAATCAATCTTGGCAATCAGCTTGCGCTGACGGTCCCGGGTGCGAAGTTCGATGCCCCAGTCCGTCTCGCTGGACGCACGATCGTTGAGATCCGGTTCGCGAATCGGACCATCCTGAAGCGCCGAAAGCGTCCCGGCAGCGGCGGAAAGGATAGACTTCTTCCATTCAAGCAGCAGCCGCCGGAAATAATCCTGCTGCGCTTCGTTCATGTAAGCCTCGTCATCGCTTGGCACATAATCGCCCGGAAGAGCGCGTCGTGCTTTTGCAAGAACGTCAATTTCGTCAGTCAAAACGCCAGCCATTCGGCCCTCCGCATAACAAGCTATCCGCCCCTCCCGGCCTGCATTCTCTCCGTTTCCGGCGCGCAAGCTCACGTACTGGCGCGCCTATAGGATTGGCCCGTGACCCGCACAAGCGATTAGGCGCATACCCTGAATTAAGGTGGCGTGAAGTGTCAGTGGTCACCAAAGGTTTTCCCAAACTGTTTCCGCCGAAAACAAAGGCATGTGCCAGCGGTCCTTCGCGTTAACCATTTATTGACCAAGAATTGTGACTTTCACCCCATCGGAAGCACCCCCGGAAGGCTTGGGGATCGGCTTTCCTCAAAGGGGTTACAGGGTAATGACGCAAGCATGGATCAAGCTGGTGCCGGATGAAGGCCAGCCAGCCGTTGAAGCCGAAACAACCGAGTCGGGCGATCTGCTCGTTGCCACCTGTCTGGCTGCCGCCGCCAATGGCGACAATAACGCGCTGTTCGATCTGGGCGTGGCCTATTCGACCGGCAGCCACGGCGTTCCGTGCGACATGATCGAAGCCCACAAATGGTTCAATCTTGCCGCTGTGAGCGGGCACGAGGAAGCGGCGCATTGCCGCGCTGATGTGGCCGACGAAATGACCGCACGCGAGATTGCCGAAGCTCAGCGCCGGGCGAGGGAGTGGTTGCGCAGTGGCCGGGCAGCTGCTTGAGGGCGAAAGCCGACCTATCGTAACGATTCTAGGCACAAACGGTCCAGAAAACACGATTGAGAATGCTCAATTCCCATTTTGAACCTCAGGCCTCTACCGTGCTCCAAAATACTGGAACGCACTGGACTCAGGTGATCAAACTTCCCAGTCCACAAGCCAGCTTCGTAATTGTACCACCAATAAGTACAGCCCCGACTTGATAAACCGAGGGCTTGCTCCATTTGCCTGTCGCAGGATCGAAACCAAAAGTTTCAGGCTTAGTGGGATCAGCACCTTCGGCTGGAGTATGAACTGCAACTATTTGCGTTGCAGTGTTACAAGCAAGTCCAGCGAGATTATTTAAAAATGTCGGTGACGTAATGGAAATATTTTCCATTCCGTTTTTACGCATCATATTAGCCCAATCGAATACAACTTTCTTAATATCACTCCCATTCGCTTTAGAAATATCAATGAATGCAAAACTTCCCTCCTTATCTACAGCAACTAGCACAGGCCCTTTCGACGCAGATTGCCCATAACGCTGCAAATAAATATTTGCAACTTGATAGTCATACTCCTTCAAAATCTTCTTGCAGTCCATTCTATTATCTACGTCATTCTTAAGCACCCAATATATGGGCGCAAATTCAGCCTTAACCCCGCTACTTAAGGCGACATTCATAGGCGCAAGCTTGACAAATGCTTCACAAAACTTTTTGTTTTTTGAACTATTAGCATCAGTAAACAATACAATACTTTTTATTTTACCGGAATTAGCTTCGTCAAAATTATTAACTCCACGAACTAAAAAATCAGATACCGATATTAATTCTGCTTTCGAGCCTACATTTGTTGTTACGCAGCTATTAAGCATCAATGCCACAATGCTCATGGCGAAAAACCGAGCAATAAGTCGATTCATGATACACTCTCCCGATTGGCGATAATGAGATTATTCGCGAGCGATACACTCCTGAAATTTCAGGAAGCGTATCATATTTTCAGGCAATATCATCATTTTTTGAAGAGGTATGTGTTGCTATCCTGATTTACGAAGTTTGTTGCTGTATAGCTGGCCAACAAAGCAATATCGCCCCTCACCCCTTCTTGAACGGCGTCCGCGTGCCCAGCACAAGTTGGTCCTGCGCAATCCCCGCGCGTTCGCGTTCGAGAAAATCGGCCACGGCGCGGCGGAAGTTCGGGTCGGCGATGTAGTGGGCCGAGAGGGTCTGGACGGGTGCATAGCCGCGCGCCAGCTTGTGGCCGCCCTGTGCGCCTGCTTCCACGCGTGAGAGGCCCAGCGCGATGGCGGCGTCTATCGCCTGATAATAGCACAGTTCGAAGTGGAGGAAGGGCTTCTCCATCAGCGCCCCCCAGTAGCGGCCATAGAGTGCATCCTTGCCGATGAAGTTGATGGCACCTGCCACTGGTTCATCATCGAGGAACGCCAGCACCAGCAGCACCTTGTCGGCCATGCGCTGCCCGATCAGGTCGAACGCCTCGCGCGTCAGATAGGGGCGGCCCCATTTGCGCAGGCCGGTGTCCTGATAAAACAGCCAGAAGGCGTCCCAATGTTCGGGGCGGATCATGTCGCCGGTCAACTGGCGAATTTCTATGCCGTCCTGCGCCTTGGCGCGCTCCTTGCGCAGGTTCTTGCGCTTGTCCGAGGACAGTTGGCCAAGGAAATCGGCAAAGCTTTCGTACCCACGATTTTCCCAGTGGAACTGGATGTCGCTGCGGGGGAGCCAGCCAGCCGCTTCGAACAGCGGCATCTGTTCGGGCGTGATGAACGTGGCGTGGGCCGAGGATAAGCCGTTGGTATCGCACAGTTGTTCTGCCGCGCGCAGCAGGGGCGTGGCAAGGTCAGGGCGGCCTCCCAGCAGCAGGCGCGGGCCGGTGGCGGGGGTGAAGGGCGCGGCGATCTGCAGCTTGGGGTAATAGTCCCCGCCTGCGCGGTGCCATGCATCGGCCCACGTATGGTCGAACACATATTCGCCCTGGCTGTGGCTTTTCAGATAAGCGGGAAGCGCGGCGGCGGGGCGGCCATCCTCCCCCTCGATCACGATGGGCAGTGGCGACCAGCCGGAGCGCCCGCCGACCGAGCCGGAATCCTCCAGAAGCGTCAGGAAAGCGTGCGAAACGAAGGGGTTGCCATCGCCTGCCAGCCGGTCCCAATCTTCGGCAGCGATCTCCGAGACGGCTTTGTGGATGCGCGCGGTGTAAGTCACGAAGGGGTCATGCCCCAGCGCCAGCGCCTTCGGCAATAGGTCCATCGGCACAGTCCGCTGCGCGCGCGGCATGATCGGCGGTGCGGACGGTCCATGTCAGCACCGGGAACCCGCGCTTGCGCTGGGCGGCCACGAATTTGCTCGGCAAATCGCGCACGTCCCATGCCAGGAATAACGGGCGCGCCTGCCAGAAGGCGAAGTGCAGCTTGAGCGTGGCGGGCAGCGTGCGGCTGCCGTTTTCCGTCACCACAAGGCCGTGCGCGATGTGCGGTGAATGGCGCGCGAACCAGCGGCTGACGCGCGGGTCGAAGCTCATCACCGCCACTTCTCCGCGATAGCCTTCGAGCGCGCGGCGCACGGCAAGGCACAGCGGGGCGGCGCGGATTTCCTTCTTTGATTTCAGTTCGATAAGCACGGGCACCCGGCCTGCCACCTGATCGAGGAGGGCGCGCAAGGTGGGGATGCAATCGGTGCCGCCGGTCAGCGGGATCTTTGCCAGATCATCGGCGCGGCGATCGATCACCGCACCCGTTTCGGCAGTCAGGCGGTCAAGCTCCCAATCATGGAACACCACCGCATGGCCATCAACCGTGCGCTGCACATCGCATTCGATGCCCAAGCCGCGCTCTATCGCGAGCGCGAAAGCCTTGGGCGAGTTTTCGGGTGCGCCGGGTCCGTGCAGCCCGCGATGGGCATAGCTGCGCCCCTTGAGCCAGCCGACCCGCGCCGCCTTGGGAGCGGCGACGAGGAAGCGGTCAAGCTGGG
>NZ_NCII01000092.1 GCF_002256775.1 Novosphingobium sp. 17-62-19
CTTCTTCTTGCCGGCGATCGGCTTGGCCTTGCCCTTGCGGGTGCGGGCGTTGGTGTGCGTGCGCTGACCGCGGACCGGCAGGCCCTTGCGGTGACGCAGGCCACGATAGCAGGCGAGGTCCATCAAACGCTTGATGTTCATCGCCACTTCGCGGCGAAGATCGCCTTCCACAGTGTGATCGGCATCGATCGCTTCGCGGATCTGAAGCACTTCAGCGTCCGAGAGATCCTGAACGCGGCGAGCATGATCGATGCCCAGCTTGTCAGCAATCTGCTTCGCCTTGTGAGCGCCGATACCATGAATGTAGGTCAGCGCGATGATAACGCGCTTGTTGGTGGGGATATTTACCCCGGCAATACGAGCCACTTGCTTCTCCGTTTGCTCCACAGGACGATGCGAATCACGTCGCACGCCCTATCTCATCGCTAAAACTCACTCGGGAAATCCCGGAAAACCTGCGGTTTCCAAGGCCTTGACCCTGAATGCGCAGACTATGCCCGGAAATGAGTGAAAGGCGCGATTAGGCGGTTTCGTCAGTAACGTCAACCGCCCGGAGACCAGAAACGGAGGACGGCGCGCCACAACCCGGCGCGGTCCTGCTCCATATCGGACTGATCATACCGCAGATCGTGCCCAAGGTCAAAAACCATTGCGTGCCGTGCGCTCGCGCCAGCACGGCAGAGGGCGCTTGAAATCTTTGTTAGCACCCGGCCTGGCAGGCTCTATGCACAGCCTGTCACGACCGCTAGATAATTGCCCGTCCGGCCTGAAAAATGCCGGATTTCCGCACTGTTGACCGGAACCAATGTCACACTTGCGGATAGGGGCATCCTATGGCTCACGACATCACCCCCGGACCGATGCGCGCCATCGCCGCGCATGATAATGTGGGTGAGCGGATCTGGCTGGAGCCGGTCGATGGCTTCACGGTGGCCTATGATGCGACGGTGACAGTCACCCGTCAGGCGTCGGTGCTGGCCGCGCTCGTCGCCGATCCCCTGCCCTTGCTGCCAGCAGGCGTGGTCGAATACCTGCTGCCCTCGCGCTATTGCCCGGTCGATACGCTGCACGTGACCGCGATGGACCAGTTCGGCGGGATGAGCGGCGGGATGATGGTCTCCTCGGTCACCGAATGGATCGCGGGCCACCTCTCCTATGTGCCGGGAGCCAGCCACGGCGCGACGACGGCGCTCGACACGTTCCTTTCGCGCGAGGGCGTGTGCCGCGATTATGCCCACCTGCTGATCGCGCTGGTGCGCGGCCTGGGCATTCCGGCCCGCATGGTCAGCGCCTATGCTCCGGGCGTGACCCCTCCCGATTTCCATGCGCTGGCCGAAGTCTGGCTGCAAGGCGGCTGGCATCTGGTCGACGCCACCGGCATGGCCGACCCGGCCAAGACCGTGGTGATCGGCGTAGGCCGCGATGCGGCGGACGTGGCGTTTTTGACGATTTTTGGCGGGGCGGAGCTGAACGCGCAGTCAGTGGAGGTGGGGTTGGTTGGTGCAGTGGGTTAGCGGGTTGGGCTAGGGCGATTTGAGGATCGAGTAAACGATCACCGCATTTTTTACCCTAGTCCTTGCGCCGCTCGACTGATTCCGGTTCGCTGAAACTTACGTTGACGCCACACATGGGCTTTCCATCCACAACTATGAAATGGGTCAGAAGGGACGCATATCTCCGATTGTCCCATTTTGTGATGGGCTGATTTGCCACGTTCGGTTCCGCCTTTGCCGCAGTCCGCATTGGCCTCGTCACCAAGAATCCATCTTTCTCAGATCCCACATAGTAGCTGTTCTTTGCGGGAGTTGTTCGGGCTTCGTCCGGTCCTTCCTGTGAGAAGGAGGCTCGCATTGTCCCATATTCCCGGACCATCCAGTCAAGTGTGCGCTCGTGCATCTCCAAACACTGGTCGCGCGAGATATCCCCGTCCCTGTCATAATTCAGGTCTACGTCTGTTAGTTTATCGAGACGGTTGAACGACAGGGTGATCCGATAAGGGATACCGTCCTTTATTTGGAAGGGCGCGGCCTCTCTATCGCCGGACAGGAAGCAGCCCTTAAGCGGCAAGTCTTTGAGACATTCGTTTAAGCTCGCCGGATTGAAAAGCCGTACTTCTAGGCTTGCCAGTGCTTCGTTCAGCGATGTCCCAAATTTGATTCCGGCGTAGCCTTCGATTTCTTGCTGATTGTCGGCAGCGTTTTGTGTGCTACCGCTGCCCTGCGCGTCTGCACCGCTTCCGCAAGCAGTAAGGATCGAACTTGCCCCCGCTGCAATTCCCAACGCCAGTATCTTTGAACTCATCGTCACACGCCCCCTAAATCCGCTCCGCCTGCGCCACCGCCTCGCTCGCGCGCAACGCGCTGACAATCCGCGTCAAATGCGCCAGATCGCGCACCTCCAAGTCCACCTCATACGTATGGAACGGGTTTTCGCGCTGGGTCATTTCCAGATTGACCACGTTGGCGTGGTTCTTGGCGAAAATGCCGGCCATTTCGGCCAGTGTGCCGGGGCGGTTGTATAGCTCTGCGCGCAATCGGCCGATGGCGCCGTCGGTGCGGGCGTCCCATGACAGGTCGATCCAGTCGGCATCGACCCCGTCGGCCAGCTTCATGCAGTCAATCGCGTGGACTTCCACACCCTTGCCGGGGCGGCGCAGGCCGACGATGCGGTCTCCGGGCACGGGGTGGCAGCACGCGGCCAGTTTGAACGCCATGCCGGGGGTGAGGCCACGCACGGCGATGGCGCGCTTCTGGCTGGGCCAGTTCTCCTCGGCAATGTTGGCCGCGCTGCCGGGGACGAGCGCTTCCATCACCTGCCGGTCATCCAGCTTGGCCGAGCCGATGGCGAACATCAGGTCTTCCTCGGTCGCCAGCTTGAGCCGCTTCAGCCCTTCGCCCAGCGCCTTCTTGCCGATCTTGGTCGGCAGGCGCTCAATGATTTCCTCATAGAGCGTGCGTCCGATAGCGGCCACTTCGGCGCGTTCCTTCTGGCGCACGGAGCGGCGGATCGCGGCGCGGGCTTTACCAGTAACGACGAAGCCCAGCCACGAAAGCTGCGGTTCGGAACTGCGGCTCTTGATGATCTCCACCACATCGCCATTGCCCAGCGTGGTGCGCAGCGGCACGTGCCGCCCGTTGATCTTGGCCCCCACCGCCTGCGCGCCCAGATTGGTGTGGACGGCAAAGGCAAAGTCGATCGGCGTTGCGCCCTTGGGCAACTGGAACAGCGATCCCTTGGGCGTGAAAGCGAAGATGCGATCCTGATAGATCGCCATCTTGGTGTTTTCGAGCAGCTCTTCGGCATCGTGGCTGGATTCGAGAATTTCGATCAGGTCGCGCAGCCAGCCCACCTGCCCATCGGGCTTGTCGCTCTGCTTGTAGGCCCAGTGCGCGGCGAGGCCGAATTCGTTCAGCTCGTGCATCTCGCGCGTCTTGATCTGCACTTCCACGCGCATCGCGTTGGAATAGATCAGCGCGGTATGGAGCGAACGGTAGCCGTTCATCTTGGGGGTGGAGATGTAGTCCTTGAACCGCCCCGGAATCATCTGCCACTGGCGGTGCAGGATGCCCAGCGCCTTGTAGCAATCGTCCTCGTTCTCGGTCAGCACGCGGAAGGCCATGATGTCGGTGATCTGTTCGAACGACACGTGCCGTTCGGCCATCTTGCGCCAGATCGAATAGGGATGCTTTTCGCGGCCTGAAACTTCGACGCGCAAGCCGACGCCCGCCAGCGCCTGCTTCACTTCCAGCGCGATGGAATCAACCTGCGCGCCTTCCTCGCTGCGGATCGCAGAAAGGCGGCCGGTGATCGTGGCATAAGCTTCAGGCTCAAGCTGCTCGAACGCGAGCAACTGCATCTCGCGCATATATTCGTACATGCCCACCCGCTCGGCCAGCGGGGCGTAGATATCCATGGTTTCGCGCGCGATGCGGCGGCGCTTGTCCTCGCTCTTGATATAGTGGAGCGTGCGCATGTTGTGCATACGGTCGGCCAGCTTGACCAGCAGGACGCGCAAGTCCTCGCTCATCGCCAGCAGGAACTTGCGCAGGTTTTCGGCCGCGCGCTCGCTCTCACTCATCGTTTCGATCTTCGACAGCTTGGTCACGCCATCGACGAGCCGCGCCACATTGGGGCCGAACAGGCGCTCGATCTCCTCCACCGTGGCGAGCGTATCCTCGACAGTATCGTGAAGCAGCGCGGTGATGATCGTGTCCTGATCGAGCTTCAGCTCGGTCATCAGGCCCGCCACTTCTACCGGGTGGGAGAAATAGGGGTCACCGCTGGCGCGCTTCTGGCTGCCGTGTTTCTGCACGGTATAGACATAGGCACGGTTGAGCATCGCCTCGTCCGCATCGGGATCATAGGCAAGCACACGTTCGACAAGTTCGTACTGGCGGAGCATCTGGCCCTAAATGGCGTCAAGCAGGGCAAACCTGCAAGGGGGAATACCTCGTAAATGCAATCGAGTTGCTAGATCACAGGATGATCGGAGCGCTGCCGATGTCTTGCGGCAACAGTCCGACCGCGCGCGGGTCGGGCAGTATCTCCACAAAACGCGCGAACGGTTCGAAGCCCTGCTTCTGGTAGAACGGCAGCGCGCGCGGATCATCGGTGGTGCAGGTGTGCAGCCAGACGCGGGCAACGCCCGGCGCCCACGCCAGTTGCAGCGCCTTGCGCATCAGCCACTGGCCAAGCCCCTTGCCGGTCGCGCCCTTGATCAGGCCGAAGAACACGATTTCGCATTCCCCGTTCACCCGGAAGTCCAGTTCCACCATGCCCACTTCCACCCGCGCCCGGTCCACCACGGCATAAAGATGCACGCGCGGATCGTGGATAATCTCGGCGATTTCCGCATCGCTCCGCCCCAACCGCGTCCACCACAGCCACGGGCCACCCACGCGCTGATAGAGCAGGCGGTATTTTTCAGGCGCGGCGTCCTTCCACCGCACGATCTGCACAGGCACATCCGCCTCAGGCGTCAGGCGGCGCAAGGCGGCGGGCGGTTCCAGCATTTCCAGCGCTGTGACCACGCAGGCCAGATCGCCAGGAGCGACATTGTGATACCCATGGCCCAGCGGCGGGCCTTCTGCTTCGATCACTTCAGCTCCAAACCGCTTCAGGCGGCAGGCTCATCAGGATCGCGTCGATGTTGCCGCCGGTCTTCAGGCCGAACAGCGTGCCCCGGTCCCACACCAGATTGAATTCGGCATAGCGCCCGCGATACTGCAACTGTTGAAGCTTCTCGGCATCGTTGAATGCCAAGCCCATGCGCTTGCGCACCAGAGCCGGAAAGACGTTGATGAAAGCATCGCCGATGTCGCGCGTGAAGGCAAAGTTGGCATCGAAAGCCGCGTCGTCAGCGCATTCTAGATGGTCGTAGAACACACCCCCTACCCCGCGATGCACCTTGCGGTGGGGGATGTAGAAGTAGTCGTCCGCCCACTTCTTGAACTTCGGGTAGTATTCCGCATCGTGCTTGTCACACGCAGCCTTGTACTCGGCATGGAACTCTGCCGTGTCCTCTTCATAAGGGATCGGCGGGTTGAGATCGCCGCCCCCGCCGAACCACGCTTTGCTGGTCGTCAGGAAGCGCGTGTTCATGTGGACGGCGGGCACGTGCGGATTGGCCATGTGCGCAACAAGGCTGATCCCCGTGGCAGTGAAGCCGGGCGAATCAGCGGTAGCCCCATTGATCGATCCGGCAAACTCCTTGGAAAACTCGCCCTGCACGGTCGAGACGTTCACGCCGACCTTCTCGAACACCTTGCCCTTCATCAGCCCCTGAACGCCGCCGCCGCCATTTGCCACGGCCTCGCCCTCATGCTCGCGATTCCACGGCTTATATTGGAACGAGGCATCAGACCCTGCCTCGCGTTCAATCGCTTCGAATTCGGCACAGATGCGGTCACGCAGGGATTCGAACCAGGTGCGGGCGCGGGCGGTGTGTTGAGTCCAGTCAGTCATGGTGACGGACTTGCCAAGGGTTTTGCGATCCGGCAAGGGGAAGCAATGGTTCCCTTTTCGTTCGCCTCTCAGGAATTCCGCCTCGGCGCAGCGCGCGCGCTGTTCTGGGCTGAGGAGAACGCGCTGCTGGTGGCGGACTTGCATCTTGAAAAAGCCAGCTTTTTTGCAAAGCACGGACAGATGCTCCCGCCCTATGACAGCCGCGCCACGCTGGAACGGCTGGCGGGAGCAGTGCGTGAGACCGGCGCACGGCGCGTGTTCTGCCTTGGCGACTCGTTCCACGATGCCAACGCGGTGGCACGCATGGAACCCCACGCAGCCGGTATGCTCGATGCCCTGACACGCGCGACTGACTGGGTCTGGATCACCGGAAACCACGATGAAGACGCCGCCGCACCGGGCGGAACGGTGGTCGATGACCTCGACATTCGTGGCCTCAAACTGCGCCACATTGCGCGTAATGGCAGTGCCGATACTGAAGTGTCCGGCCACTTCCACCCTAAGCTGCGCGTGACCGTGCGAGGTCGCTCCATCGCCCGCCCCTGCGCCGTCGCCAGCGAGAACCGCCTGATATTGCCCGCTTTTGGCGCGTTGAGCGGCGGCATGGACGCAGGCGATCCGACCATTCTTGCAGCGCTTCAACCCGCCCGCGCCATCGACGCGATTGTGCCTGCGGGTGAAAAGCTTGCACGCTTTGCACTGTGGCGCGCGGCGGCATGACCGCACCATTCCCACAGATTTGTGCAACACCTGATCTGCAATCGGAACTTCCCGCAAACCGGGCCTTTAAAACCCTGCGCATTGTGATATGAGCGCGCCAATCGTATATTCGTATAAACTGCAGGAGAAAGCACTATAGCTCCCCCACCGAGGCGCAGTATGGCGCCCCCCGTCAAGAGCGGGCCTCGCTTCAACCAGATGATCAACGTGCCAAAGGTGCGCGTGATTGACGGTGATGGTGAGAACCTGGGTGTAATGTACACCCGCGAAGCGATCGAGCAGGCGGCTGAAGTCGGCCTTGATCTCGTCGAAGTTTCCCCGAACGCTGACCCGCCGGTCTGCAAGTTCCTCGATGTGGGCAAGTACCGCTACGAGGCGCAGAAGAAGGCGAATCTCGCGCGCAAGAGCCAGAAGACGCAGGAGATCAAAGAGATCAAGATGCGTCCGAACATCGATGACCACGATTACGATACGAAAATGCGTAACGTGATCCGGTTCATTGAGGATGGCGACAAGGTGAAGATCACCCTGCGCTTCCGTGGCCGCGAACTTTCGCACCAGCAGTTGGGCATGAACCTGCTGCGCAAGGTGCAGGACGACGTGGCGGAAATCGCCAAGGTCGAAGCCTTCCCCCGTATGGAAGGCCGCCAGATGCTGATGGTCCTCGCGCCAAAATAAGCGCGAACGGCAATCGCTGAACAACGCAAGGGGCGTGCCGCAAGGCGCGCCCTTTTCGCATCGCCAACACGCAAAGGACGATGCGCCGAACAGACCTCGCAAATCGGTCCGCTGATCGACCCGCAAACACCTTGTCGCGCACGGCGCACAGTTTCCTCAACTCAGCGGCAAACCTACACTTTCCAGCGATTCAGCGATGCCCGTTTTCTCCAACGGAGCGTTGCCGCGACGGTTCGCAAAAAACCATAAAAGGAGAATTTATGTCGCCGTCTCTCAAAATCATTCCCGCCGTCGCCATTCTTGCAGGTTCGCTCGGCCTCGGCGGTTGCGCCACCAAAGGTTACGTCAACGAGCAGATCGCCACGGTCAACCAGCGCATTGATGGTGTCGAAGGTCGGCTTCAGGCAACTGACGGCGTTGCTCAGGCCGCCCGCAGCGAGGCTCAGGCCGCCAATGCACAAGCCCAGACCAACACCCAGCGCCTCGACCAGCTTGGTGGACGCGTCGACAGCGTGGACCAGCGCATGATGCAGATGCAGAACCAGCAAAAGCGCGCCCGGAACTAAGCCGGACTTCCAAGTTTTCCCCCGCCGGGCGGGCGCTTGCGGTACTTTCCGCAGCCGCCGGTCGCCCGTCCGGCATCCGCGCCATAGTCCGCAATAGAGATCGAGAACGAGATCCGATGATAAAAGCTTTGGTCGCGCTGGCTGGACTGGCGCTGGTTGCATCACCACCGATGACCGACGATGCATTTGCCGCACCCGTCAAGATCAAAGCCGCCAAGAAGAAAGCTGCGCCGCGCAAGAAGGTCGAAGCTCCGCCGGTGGAGCTGCCACCGCTCACACTCGCTGCACAGCGCGTGACCAGTTGGGTGGCTGACAGCGGCGATAACCATTCCTTGCCCTACATCGTGATAGACAAGCCCGCCGCAACGATCTTTGTCTATGATGCCAGTGGCAAACCGGTCGCCACCGGCCCCGTCTTGATCGGCATCGCCGAAGGCGATGAAGCAACGCCCGGCGTCGGCACCAAAAAGCTTTCCGAGATTGGCCCTGCCGAAAAAACCACCCCTGCTGGTCGCTATCTGGCAAAATTCGGGCGCGCAGCGGGTAACACCAAAGTGTTGTGGGTAGACTATGCCACTTCAGTGGCGATCCACACGATCCCATCGGGCAACAAGGAAAACCGCACAAAGCGGATGCTCTCACCCGAAATTGACGACAACCGCGTGACTTACGGTTGCATCAACGTCCCCAAAGCCATCTACAACGGCAAGATCGCTCAATTGTTCGGCAAAAAGGGCGGCTATGTCTACATCCTGCCCGACACCAAGCCACTGGAATCCGCCTTTCCGCCGCTGCACGCCCGGCCCGTTACCGAAGCAGTGCGCTGAACGAAGAAGGGAGCCTTTCGGCCCCCTTCCCCTCTCCCCAACATCGTATCAGGCCAAACTGCACTTGCAGATCAGAACCGGTAGCGTGCTGCCACGCCATAAGTGCGCGGCTGGCTGGTATAGCCCGAGATCGAACCGGGCTGCGCAGGCGTATCGAAGATCGACAGCAGATACCGCGCGTCGGTCAGGTTGCGGCCCCATGCGGTCAATTCGAGGCCCATCGGCAGCACCCAGCTGATCGATGCATTGAGTTCATTCACCTCGCGGCGATAGGGCTGCGCTGCGGCGATTGCCACGCGGGTGCCGCCATCCAGGAAGCCGGGCAAACCTTCGGCAATCTGCACCGGCGATTCATAGTGGAAATCGCTGCGCAGGATCAGGTGGTGGCCACCATTGAACTCATGGTCATAGGTCGCCGCAAAAGTGGACGAGATCGCCGGAATGCCGGCGGGGCGCGTTTTGGACAGATCACCCACGGCCGAGAGGATGAAGCTGTCATACTTCGGCTCAAGATAGGTCATGCCGACGTTGAACTGTAGCCCCTTGGCAGGCTTCACAGTACCTTCAAACTCCAGCCCGCGCACCGACTGCTTGCCCGCATTGGCGAGTACGAAGCCAGACCCTGTGAAGGTGTTCGACTGGAACCCGTTGATCCGCTGATCGAAGGCAGCAAGGTTCGCCGTCACAAGGCCCCAATCCGCCTTCAGGCCGATTTCATAGACGGTAGAACTTTCCGGCCCGGCAAAGCGGCTGCCATAGGTCTGGTTGACCACGGTGAGGCCGCCTGCCACCAATGCGGCCCGGTCAGACGGCGCAGGGCGGCTGTCGCGCGAAAGGTTGATCGAACTGGCTTTGAAGCCCGTTGCGTAGCTCGCATAGACGTTGATATCGTCCGTCAGGTCAAAGGCCACGCGCACGATATACGTGAACTTGTCGTCACGGGTGCGGCCCGGCTCCACAGCGTTCGGCACCGCAAGGAACGGTGGCAGAAACTGAAGCTGCTGCAACGCCAGCAGCGGATTGCCCACCGTCAGCGGGTTCGTATCCGCTGCCGCTGCCGTGGTCGAAAGGTTGGCGTTGAGCGCGGCAAAGCCCGCCGCCTGCGTTTGCAGGGCGGCAAACTGGCCCGGATTGCCTTGGGCGAAGGCCGCAATCGCAGCCGGATCGGTGGTGCCAAGCGCAGTCGACACGAATGTGCGGCTCAGCGCGGTTCCGCCGATCTGCACCAGATCAAGGTTGGCGAAGACGTCGGACGAAATCGACGAAGCCGCAAAGTCCTTGGCGTCCTTGGTATAATTCAAACCACCGGTCACCGTGATCCGGTCACCCACCTTGAAATCGGCCTGCCCGAAGAACGAATAGGCCTCGTTCTTCAACCGATAGCGTTCATCCAGCTTCTGCCCTTCGGTAAAGAAGCGTCCGGTGTAGTTGGTGCCGGTCAGCGCGGTGATCGTGCCTTCGATGCTCGGCAGCGACTGTGTGTTTTGCGTCAGGCCGCGGATGATGAAGTCCGCATAATTGCGCGCATCCGCCCCCCAGCCGATCTGGTTGGTCTGGCGGATATCCTCGTTGAAATAGTACCCGCCCAGCAGGAAGTTCAGCGGGCCGTCCATGTTGGTGGCCACGCGCAGTTCCTGCGTAAAGGTCTTGATCGACTGGTCCTGCGCGTTGAACCCGATCAGGTCTGCGCTGGAAAAGTCCGAATCCTGATTGGTCAGCGCCTCGGTGCCGCGATAGGCGGTGATCGAGGTGAACGTCAGCGGCCCCAGATCATAATCGACCTGCCCCGAAATGCCCCAGTTCTCGATATTGTTGGTTGAATCGATGTTCGAATAGACGCGGTCGGCATAGACCTCGTTCGGCGCGTTCACCTGTCCGCCCAGCGCGCGGATCGCCAGCGTGGCGTCCGATGGGCGCAGGTTGACCACGCCGCAGCACAGCTCATCAATCTTCGAATAGTCACCGATCAGCCGCACGCGCATCTGCGCATTCGGCTCCCACAGCGCCTGCCCGCGCACGAACCAGCGGTCGCGCTCGTTGGTGCGGTTGCCGGTCCCCAGATCCTCGTTGTAGCCGGCACGCTTGTTCAGCCCGCCCGCCAGGCTGACGGCCAGCTGCTCGCTCACCGGCCCGGTGACCACACCCTTGAGGATCATCGCATCGTAATTGCCGTAAACCGCCTCGACATTCCCGCCGAACTGGAACTTGGGCGTATCGGTCACAATCGAGATCACGCCCACGCTGGCGTTCTTGCCGAACAGCGTGGACTGCGGACCGCGCAGCACTTCGATGCGCTGCACATCGGGGAAATCGCCGATCTGCGCGGCCGAGCGTGAGCGGTACACGCCATCCACGAACACGCCGACCGAAGGCTCGATCCCCGCGTTGTTCGCCCCGTTGCCAAAGCCACGGATGATGAAGTTGGTGTTCGCGCTCGATTGCAATTGGGTCACGCGCAGCGATGGCACCACGCTGACGAGATCCTTCAGATCGCGGATCTGCGCCTGTTCCAGCGTCCGCGCGCTGGTGACCGATACCGCCACCGGCACGTCCTGCAAGGTCTGCGCGCGCTTGGTCGCCGTGACGATGATCTCGTTGCCGCTCGCCTCAGGTTCGGGCATATCGGTGGCCGGCTGCGCCATCTCAACATCCTGTGCCTGCGCGCTGGCGGAGAAGGCCAAAGCAAACCCGCAAGCTCCGGCAAGAAGCGCGGCCTGACCGGTGCGACCGGCGATTTTCAACGTCATTGCGATCCTGTTCCTTAAAGTCCGGCCCGGCCGCGAGTGCCGGGCTTCAGGCGCCATCGTGTGGCGGCAGGTCATCCTTGTTTCCCTGCCCCTTTGATAAGCGCTTGCAATCGCCCAAACAATCGTAGCACTCTGAATGCCGCCGCACAGGTCATGCATTTTCATGCATTGTGGCAAACCGGCCACACCCGCCGCCTATTGCCGCAACGCACAATCTCCTCTATGCGCGCGCCGATACCGGAGCGAGCCATCGCTTGTGCCGACTCCTGCCGATTCCAACCGAAGGCCCGTTTTCATGTCCGCCCAGCAGCGTAATATCGCGATCATCGCCCACGTCGACCACGGCAAAACCACCCTCGTCGATCAGCTCTTCCGCCAGTCCGGCACCTTCCGTGACAATCAGCGCGTTGAAGAGCGCGCGATGGATTCCAACGATCTGGAAAAGGAACGCGGGATCACCATTCTTGCGAAGCCGACCTCGATCGAATGGAACGGCATCCGCATCAACATCGTCGACACCCCCGGCCACGCCGACTTCGGTGGCGAGGTTGAGCGCATCCTGAGCATGGTCGACGGCGTGATCCTGCTGGTCGATAGCTCCGAAGGCGCCATGCCGCAGACCAAGTTCGTCACCGGCAAGGCGCTGGCGCTGGGCCTCAAGCCCATCGTCGTGGTCAACAAGGTCGACCGTCCTGATGAACGCATTCAGGAAGTGCTCGACGAAGTGTTCGACCTTTTCGTCACCCTTGATGCGAACGACGAACAGCTTGAATTCCCCGTGCTTTATGCCTCGGGCCGCAATGGCTATGCCAGCACCGATCCTGATCGCCGCGAAGGCACGCTGGACCCCATGTTCCAGCTCATCGTCGATCACGTATCGCCGCCAAACCTTGATGAAGACGCGCCCTTCACCTTCCTCGCCACGCTGCTGGATCGTGATAACTTCCTTGGCCGCGTGATCGCGTGCCGGTTGATGAAGCCAAGGCAGGTGACATCATTTCGCTCGCCGGCCTTGCCGTCGCTACCGTATCGAACACCATCGCCGCACCAGAAGTGACCGTGCCGATCAAGGCGCAGCCGATTGATCCGCCAACCCTGTCGATGCGCTTTGCCGTGAACGATTCTCCGATGGCGGGCCGTGAAGGCAGCAAGGTTACCAGCCGCATGATCCGTGACCGATTGGAGCGTGAGGCGGAATCGAACGTCGCCATCCGCATCACCGAATCGGCTGACAAGGACAGCTTCGAAGTGGCCGGGCGCGGCGAACTTCAGCTGGGCGTGCTGATCGAAACCATGCGCCGCGAAGGCTTCGAACTTGGCATCAGCCGCCCGCGCGTGCTGTTCCAGAAGGACGAGGACGGCAGCCTGCTCGAACCATACGAAACCGTCATGATCGATGTGGACGATGAATATTCGGGCACCGTGGTTGACAAGATGGCCATCCGCAAAGCGGAAATGACCGATATGCGCCCATCGGGCGGCGGCAAGACCCGCATCACCTTCTCGGCACCGTCGCGCGGCCTCATCGGCTACCACGGCGAATTCCTGTCGGACACGCGCGGCACCGGCATCATGAACCGCCTGTTTGAAAAGTACGGTCCGCACAAAGGCAAGATCGAAGGCCGCAAGAACGGCGTGCTGATCTCCAACGGCAATGGCGAAGCCAACGCCTATGCCCTCGGCCCGCTCGAAGAACGCGGCATCCTGTTCGTCGGCGTCGGCACGCCGCTGTACGAAGGCATGATCATCGGCGAAAACGCCAAGCCCGAAGATCTCGAAGTCAACCCGATGAAGTCCAAGCAGCTGACGAACTTCCGTTCGACCGGCAAGGACGACGCCATCCGCCTCACCCCGCCCAAGGTCATGACCCTGGAACAGGCCATCGCCTACATCGATGACGATGAAATGGTCGAAGTGACGCCAAAGTCCATCCGCCTGCGCAAGGCGATCCTCGATCCGAACGAGCGCAAGAAGGCCTCGCGGAAGAAGGAAGCGGCATAAGGAAACACGAAAGGGCGGTCAGAAATGGCCGCCCTTTCTCTTTGACCTCCCCTCCCGCAAGCGGGAGGGGCCGGGGGTGGGCCCAGTTGTGCCAGTAGCAAAGTCACATGGTCGACTTTTAAGGTTTTCCAGACAGGTCGGCAGTACTGTATCTTGACTGTCGGAGCTGTTTGTAGCCTGGTTTCATCCGCTGCAACGACCCATCCTGATCTGCATTTATGCAACTAACTCTCAATTCCATCTATCATCGCCTACCCAAAGAATGTAGTTATCGCAACGTGAACAACTTTCAGCGCACAGGCCTTCAGATCGACACGCCTTACTTACTGGACGCGGATGGATATCTCGCACTCATTGAGAGCGGGGCACTAAACCTGTCAGTGAAAGATTTTGCGTCAGCGATGTCGCTCACCCAGTCAGATGCAAGTCTGTCGGAGCTCCAAGGCTTGTACTACCTGCAGTGCAGATCAATTGTTCGTCCAGTCGGCGAGAAAAATCCTGAATTGCATGAGATGCATCGTAATTGGCGTCGATACGCACTTCGGATGTCATTCGGACTATTGGCTATTCACGTTCAGACTGGTTTCCCGGTCGCCCCGCGTTGGTTTGCACAGGATATGGAAAAATCTTTGGAGGAGTTACGGCAACTCTACCCAGCCTCAGCAGCGGCAAACCTTACACCTACAATGACTCCTCGCTTACACGCGAGGACAAGACGCTGTGGACGGATTGAAATGTCGTTGCTGACCCGCGAGATGTTGCTGCACATGAACTGTGCGCTTTTTTCGCTTATCGACACTGACTTGTCAGAAGTTTTTGCGGAGCTGAACGCGTTACCCAAAGCGCAACGCACCACAACTCTTGCCCAAATGAAGCTTTTTGGGAGAGACCCAAACCTGCAGGAAATGGCTAGAGCATTTTTTCCTTACTGGGTTATGGCCCAAGATAATGTCTACCCGCATTTTATGCCTTTTTCGGGAACAAATCACAGTACATCATTTGAATTTATATTGCAAATAACTGCAATTCAATTGCGATTTATTCTTGCACACGAATACGCGCACTTACGTTTTGACCATTTTGATATTAAAAATCGTACATTAGAAGAGAGAACCCAGATTGAAATTCAAGCTGACCAATTTGCTTACGAACATCTTACAGAAAAATCGGCACGGACAAATGAATTTTCGGTTGGCATGATTTGGATAGCTACACGCTGGTTGTTTCGTTACCAGATCGGCGAAGCTGTCACAGGTCGGATCATTCGCGGAAGGTCTCTCGATTTAGATGATCTAGCTATTAACACCCGGCGTATAGCACTGTATAAGCTTTTTGGAAAAGAAATATCTGCTGTTGAACACCTAATCGCAGAGCGTGGGCACATAATACTTATTTCTCTGACTGCCTTATTACGTGAACACGGTGGGCAATCAGTACTTGATCTTTGGGCTCATTTGGGTGCGTCACGCTCTGGAGATCAGGGGAAGCAGGCTCGAAACTCCCTATTCGATCCAGAGTTTGACACTTGGAAAGAGGAGTATAAATGGTGGAAGAACCTGTGAAATATCAAGAAATCATCTTTGAGCTTGAATTCGACGAGGACGATTTCGACAAAACGCCAGATGCATTTTCCCTTAATAAAGTCGGGGCGATTTTTCATTTCAATGGCGGGCATATGGAAATCCGTGAAATTGTTGACGGATTTGGCTTTGATCAGGCGCAGCTAGTTACACTCGCAGTTTCTTTTTCACTTGGAGTATCCTCAGGTGTAGTTGCAAATGTGGTCTATGCGCTATGCAAAAGCGCAGTTCGCAACATAAGTGTACAAGGTCGACGTGTGCGCTTTTCCGAGGATGAAATTGAGCAAGCTATTCGCACATTCATTGAGCAATCAAAACAAAAAGACGACGAATCCACATAGGAAAACCAATTCGTAGTCGGATCGTGATCCTCTCAAAAAGGATGCGCAATCTGAAAAATCTGATTCCAAGGTTGAAGAAAACACATAATCTACGTTTGGAAGTTTTGATGCCCACAAAAACCCCTGTCCTACAAACGCCCAACTGACATAGCCTCTGAGGCATGACGCACCTCGCCCCACGCTCAGCCCTCGCCCCTGCCCGCGCCGCCGCAGAACGCCGCGCCGATCAATCGAAAAAACCGATCAATCACGTCCAACTGATCGATTCCAATTCTTCCGCAGGACAGTGTAAACTGTGTAAACCCCCCTCTCCTTTTCAGGGCGAGGACGGGCTTTCCGCCAGCGATCTGCGCGATCCCTTTGAGGGCCGCGCCGCACACGAAAAAGCTGCGGCGCTTCCCGCACCGCAGCTTCTTCCGGTTCGCCGCCCCCGCGCCTTGCGGCGGGGAGCGCGTTATGTGTTGATCAGAACCGCAGGCCAACCACCGCGCGCACGGCGTGGGTGTCGAAATACTTGTCCTGAATGCGCATGTTCGTGCCGCCACCGTTCAGCAGGAACGGGTTGGTGGCAGGCGCGGTGCCTGGGCCAACGGCGATGTTGTACTTGTCATCCTTGTAGCGGCTGTAGAGGTATTCAACGCCCAGCGAGAGCTTGTCGGTCAGCATCACTTCGGTGCCGCCCCCCGCCTGCCAGCCCCATACCATGTCGCCGTCGTTCACTTCGTTGAACGAGTTGGCGCCGTTGCTGGTGCTGAAATCGTGGTCGATCTTGGCGTAGCTGATGCCGCCGGTGCCATAGAACAGCGCGCCGCCACCGGGTGTGAAGCCTACGCGGCCGCGGGCCGACACGGCATAGTCCACCGAACGGGCGATCTTGTAGAACGCAGGCGTGGTGCTGAACGCGGTGGAGCGGTCGATCGAATCGTTGCGCGATCCTTCGATCAACCCGCCGAACACGATGTTGCTCGAACGCGCGTCAAAGCCGATGCGGGCGCCATATTCGGCCCCGGCCTTGTCCGGCGCACAACCTGCGGTGCGCGAAGGGCCCTTCGCGCCGTTGCAGAAGCCGGGCGAGAATGCGTTGGCACCGCCCACGGTCGTCACCTGTTCGTTGTAGGAGCCGTTGCGGTCGGTATCGAATTCGAAGGTGTTGCCGTTCGCGCCATTGACGCCAAAGCCGCCGAAGCCCTGCACGTAAATGCCGTTGAAGTGGCTGTCGCGATCATACGAACTGGTGCTCTCCATCGCATCGGACGAACCGTCCTGCGCAAGCGCCGGAACCGAGACGAGCGCTACCGACGCGGCCAGCGGCCACGCGAAACGTGTTTGAAACCTCATGGAATTTCCTCTTTCTAACTGCGCCTTGCAGCGCACAACGCCTCAAACCGGCGGGGCCGGAAAAGGTTTCCGGGAACTCCACCGGATCGGACTGAAATGGCGGAAACCTGCGGTGAAGCGCAATTTCTTTGGGGCCATGGCGCGGCTGTCACTCGCCATTCATGTCCGGCGGGGCTATGGCGGCAGCGATGACCGAGCCTGATCCCTCCGCCTTCCCCACCGCACTTTCGGGGCTGCGCGTTGCCCTGTTCAGCGGCAACTACAACTACGTCCGCGATGGCGCAAACCAGGCGCTGAACCGCTTGGTCGGCTATCTTCTGCGGCAGGGCGCGGACGTGCGGGTTTATGCCCCCAAGGTCGATAACCCCGCCTTCCCCGCCACCGGCACGCACATCGGCATCCCATCGTTCGCCATTCCGGGCCGTGCGGAGTATCGCTTCCCCCTCGCCCTCAGCCCTCGCGTCCGCCGCGATCTGGCAGAGTTCGCGCCTCACGTGGTCCATGTCGCCTCGCCCGATGTGGTGGCCCACCGCGCGGTGTCATGGGCGCGGCATCGCAAACTCCCCATCCTCGCCTCGGTCCACACGCGGTTCGAAACGTACTTCCGCTATTACAACATGGCGTGGATCGAACCTGTAATCGAAGCGCTGATGCGGCGGTTCTACCGGCGCTGCGATGCCCTCGTCGCCCCGTCGGAATCGATGGCGCAAGTGCTGCGCGACCAGCGCATGAACTATGACATCGACATCTGGTCACGCGGCGTGGACCGCGACATCTTCCATCCCGGCGCGCGCAGCATGGAATGGCGCCGCAGCCTCGGCATCGGCGATGACGAGGTGGTGGTCGGCTTCCTTGGCCGTCTGGTGATGGAAAAGGGGCTCGACGTGTTCTCGGACTCCATCGACCAACTGGTGCGCAAGGGCGTGAAGCACCGCGTGCTGGTGATCGGCGAAGGCCCCGCGCACGATTGGTTCGCCGCGCGCCTGCCCGACGCCGTGTTCGCCGGCTTTCAGGGAGGCGCTGATCTGGGCCGCGCGGTGGCGAGTATGGATGTGTTGTTCAACCCCTCGGTCACCGAGACATTCGGCAACGTGACGCTGGAGGCGATGGCCTGCGCAGTGCCGGTGGTGGCGGCGGCGGCAACGGGGAGCCAGAGCCTTGTCGACGATTGCGTATCAGGCCGCCTCATCACGCCCGGCGCAGTGCGGCAGTTCGCCGAGGCGCTGCGCAGCTATGTCGAGGACGCTGCCTTGCGCGCACGGCACGGCGCGGCGGGCGAGGAGCGAAGCCTCGAATTTTCATGGGACCGGATCAACCAGGCCGTGGCCGACACCTACTTGCGGCTAGTGCGCCAGAAGGCCAAGCAGAAGCGGCGTTAACGCAGGACGCCTGCGGCTTTCATGCGGTTGGCATACCACAGGAAGAACAGCAGCGATGCCCAGATGACCGCCGTCACCCCGATCATCGCGGTGCCATACATCGATTCCGGGATCGTGCTGTCGGTGAACTGATAGATCTGACTGACCGCCAGGCCGACCAGCGAAACGGCGAACGCCGTAACCGCGTGACGCGAGCGCAGCAGCAGCAGGATCGATCCTGCCAGCGAGCCCCAGACGCCCAGCGCCCAGAAAACGCTGAGCCACGCTGGCATGGCCTGCGTGTAGGCAATCTCAGCCTCACCCATGCCCATCGAGATCATATAGCCGACAGGATCGAGCTTGGTCTGTGCATAGTCGAAACAGCCGAAGCTGTTCCACAGCAGGCTGATAACGCCCACAGCCCAGAGATGGGCCGGTACGCACGCGGGCGTGGATTCAAGGTTCTGCATGGTCCCCCTCCCCCTTGTGTTGAGGGAGAGGATACCATGTCCCAGAGCATCGGAAAAGCGCCGCGAGAGCGCCGATTCCACCAGCATCAGAGGCGTTCGATCCGGCGGGCGGCATCGTCGAGAATGTCGGCGATGGCGTGCGCAGTTTCGGTGTCGAAGCCCTGCGTCATCGCGCGATTGCGCAGCACAGCGTGGAGATTGCCCATTGCGCGGCGGACGGGCGGGCTTTCCTCGCGATCACGCTGTTCGCCCAGCGCCTTGAGGCGGGTGAGGATCGTTTCCAGATCCGCGTCCTTCCCGGTGAGTTCGGCACGGCCCGCATCGGTGACCGCGAAGGCCTTGCGCGGGCTTTCATCGGCCTCTTCAGCGATCAGACCTTCATCGACCAGCAGGTTGAGCGTGGGGTAGACCACGCCGGGACTTGGTGCATATTCGCCGCTCGCCAGATCGCCCACCGCGCGGATCAGATCGTATCCGTGGCGGGGCTGTTCGGCGACGAGGTGGAGCAACAGCAGGCGCAACTCGCCACCGGCAAACATGCGTCCGCCACGGCGACCGCCGCCGCGTCCACCGCGACCGCTACCCCCGCCAAACGGACCATCCTCACCGAAGGGTCCACCTTTGCCGAAAGGACCGCCGAAGCGACCACCCATCATCGCCATCATCTTCATGGCATGGCGGCCGCGTCTATCGCAGCCATGTTCGAATTTCATGTGTTCATATCCTTTCATGATGCGTCTAAGATATATCTTTAAACGAACTTCGCAAGAGGCTGATGCAATTTTTTGCTGAGCGCCCTATCTCGGCGGAAATGGCCGATCTTTTTGCCCCTCCCCCGCAGGACCGCCCGCCGCGCGAAGCGAGTGCCGAAGCGCCGCTGGCCGACCGGCTGCGCCCGCGCGTTCTGGGCGAAATCATCGGCCAGGATCACCTGACCGGGCCGGAAGGCGCAATCGGACGGATGGTGGCTGCGGGCAAGCTCACATCAATGATCCTGTGGGGACCGCCGGGCACCGGAAAGACCAGCATCGCCCGCCTGCTCGCCAAGGCGGTCGGTATGCGATATGTAGCGCTGAGCGCGGTCTTTTCAGGCGTGGCCGACCTGAAGAAGGCCTTTGCCGAGGCCGATGCGATGGCGCTGGCCGGCCGACGCACACTGCTGTTTGTGGACGAGATCCACCGCTTCAACCGCGCGCAACAGGACGGTTTCCTTCCGTTCGTGGAAAATGGCACGGTCACGCTGGTGGGGGCGACGACCGAAAACCCCTCGTTCGCACTCAACGCCGCGCTGCTTTCCCGTGCGCAAGTGTTGATCCTGCACCGGCTGGATGCAGCCGCGCTGGGTACGCTGCTCGACCGGGCCGAGGACATCACCGGGCTTCGCCTCCCCCTCACCCCGCCAGCACGCGAAGCCTTGGTTGCCTCAGCCGATGGCGACGGGCGATTTCTGCTCAATCAGGCTGAAATGCTGTTCGACGTGTCGCTGCCTGCACCGCTGGCCCCGGAGGGATTGGGCAAGTTCCTGATGCGGCGCGTGGCGGTTTACGACAAGGACCGCGAGGGGCACTACAACCTGATCTCCGCACTGCACAAGGCGGTGCGCGGCTCCGATCCGCAGGCCGCGCTCTATTACATGGCGCGAATGCTGGTGGCGGGCGAGGAGCCGCTCTACGTGCTGCGGCGGCTGGTGCGCATGGCGGTGGAAGACATCGGCATGGCCGATCCGCAAGCGCTGGTGCAATGCCTCGCCGCCAAGGACGCCTACGAATTCCTCGGCAGCCCGGAAGGCGAACTGGCGATCGTGCAGGCGCTGCTCTACATCGCCACCGCACCCAAATCGAACGCGGCCTATATGGCGCACAAAGCCGCCTGGAAATCTGCGCGCGAAACCGGATCGCTGATGCCGCCCGCCAACATCCTGAACGCACCGACCAAGCTGATGAAGGACATCGGCTATGGTAAAGGCTATGAATACGACCACGATGCCGAAGGCGGCTTTTCGGGCGCAAACTATTGGCCCGAGGGGATGCAACCGCAGACCTATTATGCGCCAGTGGAGCGTGGGTTCGAGCGCGAGGTGATGAAGCGACTGGAATGGTGGGACCGCAAGCGACGCGAGCGCGACGGGGCTTGACCGGCAAATGACGCCGAACCGCTTCGGCCATTTCGTGGCAATCGACTGGTCCGGCGCGGCGGGCGAGCGACACAGGGGCATTGCCGTGGCCATGGCCAAGCGAGGCAAGTCCGCGCCTCAGATTGTGCGGCCCGGCCATCGCTGGTCACGCGAGGAAGTTATGGCCTTTCTGCGTGATGATCTGCCCGATGATGCGCTGGTCGGCATGGACCTTGGCATTTCGCTGCCCTTTGCGGATCGTGGCGGGTTCTTTCCCGGCTGGTCGCAAAGCCCGGTCAGTGCGCGCGATCTGTGGGCGCTGATCGATGGGATCTGTGCTGATGACCCACATCTCGGGGTCTCGGCGCTGGTCGATCACCCTGAGCTTTCCGCATGGTTCCGGCGGCATGGTGGGCGCGAAGGTGGGGAGTTTGGCGGCGGCGCGGGGCGCTTTCGCGTGACCGAACTGGCGCAGCGGCGGCTGGGCTGCAAACCCTATTCAAACTTCAACCTCGTGGGCGCGGCGCAAGTGGGCAAGTCCAGCCTATCGGGGATGAGGATGTTGCACCGTTTAGGCGCGGCGATCTCAGTCTGGCCGGTGGACGGTGTGCGTAAAAAGGGGCCGGTGGTCTGTGAAATCTACACGACGATTGCCGCAATGGCGGCAGGCCGCACGGCATCGCGATCTAAGATGCGTTCGGCCAGCGAAGTGAACACGGCGCTGGCAGCGCTAGGGTCTGCGCCATCCGCTCTGGCCGATCCGCTGGACGACCACACGTGCGACGCCGTGGTCACCGCCGCTTGGCTGCGCAATGTCGCGCACGATCCACGCCTGTGGCGCCCGCACGAATTGACGCCGGAAATTGCGCGGACCGAGGGTTGGACGTTTGGCGCTGTGTAAGTGGTCTTGTGAAGCGCGAGTTGTGCCGCTAAGGCGCGCGTAACGCTTCACGCGGGCCGGCTTAGCTCAGTTGGTAGAGCACCTGATTTGTAATCAGGGGGCCAGGGGTTCGAATCCTCTAGTCGGCACCATCTTGTACAGTAATTACAGCAACTTATCCGTTTATTCACCTATGTGAATAAGCTGCATTTGATTTGCATTGTAGCGCATTTCTAACCCCAGTGGCCGGTCATAGCAGCACCCCACACCGCTAGGTTCAGGGAACTGGCAGCGTCATCCCCCCTGCGCGGAGAATGCCAGCACGATCGGTTCCGGGCAGATCGGCAGCGCGGCACAGAACTTCATAAAAAGCATCGACAGTCGCGTCGGACAGGTGCCTCATTCTGTTGACGGTAATCGTGATAAAGTATAGCATTTTGCAAGCAGAATGGTGTGTTCACCAACTGTGATTTCGTAGGGAAGGGCAATGAATGTCTACCAAAGGGCAGATTAAACGTGAATTGCGCAACCTTCAATCGTTGGCCCCAGGTGTCCGCACCGCGAAATTCTCGTTTTACAATTTCGGCACGCGATACGCCGGTCTTTTCGTTGACCATGAATTCAAACTCCTCGCCCACCTCAAGCCTTGCAGGCTGGCCGTAGATATCGGCGGCAACTGGGGCCAAAGCATATTTGCACTACAACGCTTTGCCGCACCGGAACAAATCGTCACTTTCGAACCAAACCCTGAACTGTCTCGGCGTCTGCAAATCACGTTCAGAGCCGACCCGACGGTGCGCGTTGAAAACGTCGCACTTGGCGATGCTCCGGGTCAATTTGATCTGCACATCCCGATTTATCGCAATTTTATTTACGATGGCTTGGCGTCGCTTAGGCGAGAAAAGGCTGAGCAGTGGATCAACCCACACACAATGGCACGGTTTGATCCGGCAAAAATCAAAATCGCCACGCACACGGTAAACGTCGCGACACTCGACGATTTCAACCTGACACCCGACATCATCAAGATGGATGTTCAGGGAATGGAAGACGCGGTTGCGAGAGGTGGATTAGAAACAATACGGCGTGGCAAGCCAGCAATGATCGTGGAGGCACCATCAGGTGAATTCGTCAAAATGATGGTAGATGTTGGCCTGCAACCATACACTTGGAACGGATCTCGCTTGCTTGCGGAGGCGACCGGCAGGAATGTCATATTCCTGACTGACGCGCAGCGGGCCGCCATTCCATAAAGCTTTACTTGGGCTGATCAGCAATGGATCAGTGTCGCTCCGACACTAATCCATTGCTGATCTGTTTTCCTTGCCACCGCCGCGCCGGATCAATTCCACCCTGCGTGGGCACACATTGCGGCTTGTCCTGCGGTGGCAGTGATTTTGGCGGTTAGCCCCAGCCGATGAAGCGCCGGATATCTCGTTCTGGCCGGTGGGAAATCCGGGACAGGGTTAGAATATGTTTTCAATGCGATGACGCTGGCGGCAGGTGACGGGATCGTTAGTGGTCAGCTTGTATCGTTGGCGTTGGGCCGGGATGCAGGCAGTGATGCCGCGTTCTTGAAAAGTGTGGTGCATCCAGTGCGGGGCATAGGCCTTATCAGCGACCTGCACTTGGGCTACGGGACCAAGCTTTCAGCAGCCTTGTGAACGCTGCGCTGGCCTTCGGTGAGGTGGACCAGCAAAGGTCTTGGCTCACTGTCACGGATCGTTGTCTGCAATCCGCGACAGAAGGCGTTCGAGGCGGCGCATTTCCTCTTCGCGCAAGGCGCGGATTTCGAGGAAAATGGCGGATAGCTCAGGGGAATCGAGAGCAAGTGTCAGATCGGAAAGGGTGATGTCCTGATCTTCGGGCACGGAAAACGCGCGACGCAAATGAACCGCGATTTCCCGCAGGCGCTGTTCGTCAAACTGGGGCAGCGAGCGTTGCGGCATGGTATCAGAGCACCATAAAGGTCTGAAATAACGCCGGAACTATGTCATTTTATTGGTCCGTCGGCAAGGCCAGTGCACGAGAGAGATCAACAATTGCAGCGACTTGCCGCCCCCTCAGTTCAGCCAGTCGCAACGACGCCTCGGCCAGCGCGGAATCCGACACTGTCAGGGCTTCGCGGCTGATCGCTCCGGCCTTGAACGCGGCGGTATCGCGATTTCGCGCGCGTTGGCGCAGGGCGTGGTCTGATTCACCACGTGCGAGAGCTTCGCGTGCGGCGGCGAGCGCGAAATGGGCGGTTTCGACGTCGCCCGTGGCGCGCAGCACAGTCTCGCGATAGGCGGCGAGGAGTTCGCGGTTATGGCCTTTCGCGCGGGAAACTTCGGCATCGATGCGGCCGAAATCGAACAGGCGCCAGCGCAGAGAGGCAGCGCCCTGGATGGCGACGGAATCGCCGGTAAACAGCTCGCCAAAGCGGTTGCTTTGAAAGCCGATCAAGCCGCCGAGCGAGAGGCTGGGCCAATATTCCGCCATGGCTGCGCCGATTGCGGCATTGGCGGCGACCAGGCGCGCTTCGGCAGCGGCGACATCGGGCCGGGCGCGCAGGACGGCGGCGGGTAGGCCTGCGACTGGATCGGGCGCTTGCGCGGTGAAGCTGCCCGCAAGGTCTGGCGGGAGCGAGGGCGAGCGGCCGACCAGAACTGCGATGCGCGCGCGCTCTGCCTCGATCCGGGCGAGTGTTTCAGGCCGCGCGGCGGCGACTTGCTCGGCGGTGGCGCTGGTGCGTTCGGCCTCGACTTGGGATGTGGCTCCAGCGGCGAGGCGTGCGGCCATAATGCGCCGGCGTTCGCGCGCGAGGTTTTCCATCTGGCCCAGCGCGGCGCGCTGGGCTTCGGCTGTGCGCAGGCGGAAGTAGGCTTGGGCGAGCTCGGCGGAAACGGCGAGGCGCGCGGCGGCGACGCCCGCTTCGGCCTCGTCCACGCTGGCACGGGCAGCTTCCTGCCGACGCCTGAGGCCTCCGGCGAAATCAAGATCCCATGAGCCGTTGAGCGTGGCGTTGCCACTGTCCACCGTGCGCGGCAGATCGGGGACATAGCGCGAAAGTTGACCGAGGCCGGAATTCAGCGACTGCTGTGCGCGCGCGGCAGTGCCATCTATTTGCGCGGCGGGCAGGCGTGCGGCGCTGGCGGCTCCGGCGGCTGCACGGGCCTGATCGAGGCGGGCGAGCGCTTGCTCTATGGTGAGGTTGGCGGCGAGGGCTTCGGTTTCGAGCCGTTCGAGGACAGGGTCGGCAAAGCCTTTCCACCAAGGCTGCGTCTGGGCTTGGTCGGGGCTGAACGGCGCGCGCCATGCGGGGGCGACTTGCACTGCGGGAGGGGCATAATCCGGCCCGGCGGTGCAGGCGGCGAGTGCCGTTAGGGGGAGAAGCGCGAGGCGTTTCATGAGTTTGCTCCTGCGGGCTTTTCTGCGAGCAGCAGATACATGACCGGGGTTGCCACGCGGGCGAGCACGGTAGACGCGATCAGACCGCCGATCATCGCGATGGCCATCGGCGAGAACAATCCGCTGTCAGCCAGCGCCAGTGGGAGGAGGCCGCCAATCGCCGTGATTGAGGTGAGCAGCACGGGCAGGAATCGCAATTCGCCCGCGCGTTCAACGGCGGCGCGGACGGTGAGGCCTTCGCGTTCGAGTTGCTGGGTGAAATCGACCAGCAGGATCGAGTTCTTGATCTCGATCCCCACCAGCGCAATCAGGGGTCACTGCACGAAAGTGAATTTTACGTACGCTAGGGTCGAACGAACGGCGAACGCTGACGGTGCTAGCGTCGGAAAGGTATGACGACAGCCTGGT
>NZ_NCII01000093.1 GCF_002256775.1 Novosphingobium sp. 17-62-19
CTTCTCCAGGTTCGAGTTCGCATCCGAACCCTAACAGAAGATCGACGGTGGCTACCCTGTCAGGGAAACCTTCTTACACCACCCAGTGGGACACGACCTGGCGGCAACCACCAACTTGTACGACCAGATCATTTCCATTGGCAGATCATTCCCATTGGCGGAACCAATCGCAGGGCATTTGCCAACCTGAACCGGTCAAGCCGCGCGCACGAGGCCGATGGTCTGTCCTGCGTCGCCAGCAGAGCCTGCAGGTGGGCAATCATCGGCAAGGCCGGAACCCATTTCGCGGCCCACATCCAGCAGCTTGCCGTGAACGCGTGCCATCTCGCCACTGGCATCCAGCATCGCCTTCTGGCTTGCGGCAAGCCGCAGCAGGGCTTCCTGGCCGGTGAAGGGGCCGACGGCCGTTTCGCGGCGGGCACGCACCATCGTGGCAAGCAGGTTGGCCTGACGGATCAGGGCTTCATCCAGCGCGGCTTCGGCTTCGTGCAGATCGCGGGTGATGCGCAGGCCGTGGATGTTGACGGGGTTGTTCGGTGCCGAGTTGGCGGCAGTTGAAGTGACAGATTTCATGGTAGCTCCCACCTGCCGCTCTTGCGATGCGACAGGCCCCTATCAAATGGATGGCAGCGCCCCCGCGCCGGTCATCCGGTTCATGACAGGAGATGCAATTCGGGGCCGCTATCCCATCGACCTTCCCGGACTTTCCTGCCCGGTCATTCCCGGTAGTTCATCCGTTCAGCGATCCAGCAGGGTTGAAAGCTGTGCGTACATGCTCAGCCCTCCCAGTAGGATCAGGATCATGAACACCGTCAGGCCGCCGATAAATCCCAGCCGCATGAGGGTGCCGTTCGGCCCTTCAAACATCTCCGGGAGAACGCGGTGGTAGACAACTTCATCGTCCCTGACCGTCGCAGAAAGCGGTGATAAAGGTCCGGCGTTGTTTCCGAATTCGATCCCAGGTGTTGCCACCCGAACCGGAAACTCTGCCGGAGATGCGTCGTCAACCGCGTTCTCCTGAGCCGGTATTGCACCGGGAAGGGGCGGAAAGCCTACATGGGAATGTTCATATACGGGTTGTTCGTATACCTCGACGAGCCGTCGGTAGGCTTGGGCCACTTCACCTCGGGTGGCCACGCCAAGCTTGGACCGCGCAAACATGATGCGCTGGTCCACTGTATGCGGCGATATACCAAGGGTGCGCGATATTTCCTTTGACGTCTTGTGCTGGATCAGCAAATCGAGCACCTCCCGCTGCTTGGAAGTCAACTCGACCAGAGGATTATCGAACAGCTCACCGACCACTGTCATAGTTATATTGCACCCTTGGAGTCTTCACCCTTGAAAGGGTAAATGAACAACTGTTCTATAATGCCCGAAGAACCTTGATTTTCCAATGGCTGTTTCGTTAACAGAACCCTTCTGGATGAGTCGGCACAGATTTCTGCGGTCCTCAGCCCAGATGCGTCGAACTGAGAACGGCCAGACCTTGTCCTTCGTTGATCTCAACATGCCATTCTGGGCCAAATCACCTTGATGTGTCCCGAATCGCTCAACGCTTCACATCTTGCATAAGATAGGGAATCGGATAGCGCCTGTGAGGACGCATCCGGTTGAGCATCAGGGCCGGGAAGCATCAGGGGAATCGCTTGGATTTCTGGAAATCGCAACGTCGCAGTTCGGGGCGGGTGGTGGCAACCGGTCGGGCCGTGCTGGCGCTCGCGTTTCTTCTGGCCATTTGGCTGGACCCGCACCCCGCAGCGCGCGATTCGGATGTCAGCCTGCTGCTGTTGAGCGCCTATCTTGCGTGGACAGCTGGCCTCATGGTCATCGCCTGGCGCAGCTGGTGGTTCGATTATGTACTGGCGCCGGTCGCGCAGGGTGTCGATATCGTCATGTTCGTCGGCGCGGTTTTCCTTGCCGAAAGCCATGACAGCGAATTCCAGAGCCCGTTTCTCGCCTTTGCGGCGTTCCTTCTGATTGCAGCGATGGTCCGCTGGAACTGGAGAGCGACGGCGCTGACCGCAATCACACTGCTGCTGACCAATGTCGTGTTCGGTCTGGTGCTCCATTATACCGGGTATGATATCGATCTGTTCCGCCTGTCGCGGCGCATTCTCTACATCGTCCTGCTCTCGTCCATGCTGATCTGGCTCAGTATGTCGCGCGGGGAAGAGCGCATGGCGGTCATGCCGGAGCCGCAAGGTATTCCAGGAGAGCGGCGCGATATCGTTCTGGATGGCGCGCTTGCCTTCATCGCCTCGCTGCTTGGTGCGCGCAAGGCGGTCTTCGCTTTTGCCAGCAGTGAAGAACCGTGGATCGAATTGCGCGAGTTTGGAGCGGACGGTATCACATCTCGCCGGCTCGAACCCGACAAGTTCGCAGAAGAACTGCTCGCACCGCGCCGCGCCGCGCTGTTCGATACAGCACGCAAGCGCGAACTCGCCGAGGCTGATGACAGTGGCCTGCTTGTCGCAAAGGTGGGGCCGGATGCTGGTGCAGCAATTCCAGGGCTGGCGCTGCATCTTGGCATCGTTGATGGATTGGTGGTGCCGGTGCAGTGCGCCACCGGCTCCGGCCAGATCATCTTGTGGGATGCAGACAATCTGACCTTCGACGATATCAGTCTGCTTTCCGCATTTGGCGATGAAATCGCGCATTTGCTTGATCGCGAAGAAATGGCTCGGCTGACGCGGGTAGAGGTTGAAACCGGGGTCCGGCAGGCCGTGGCGCGCGATCTGCATGACAGTGTCGCCCAGTTTCTGGCTGGCACGCTGTTTCGGCTCGAAGCGTTGCGCCGCTGGATTCATGAGGGTAACGATCCCGATGGAGAGATCAACTCGATCAAGAATGCCCTGCGCCGCGAACAGGCGCAGTTACGCCTTCTTATCGAACGGCTGCGGCGCGGTCAGGAAGGGGATCGCCGCACCGAGATTGCCGAGGAACTCCAAGCACTGCTGGCCGAGGCCGGAGGGCACTGGTCCATAGCCACAGAACTGAACGTGCCTCCCTATCCGCTGCTCGTTCCGGTGCAGCTTTCATACGAAATCCGCCAGATCGTGCGCGAAGCGATCGCCAATGCTGCCCGTCACGGCAACTGTCGCAAAGTAAGTGTCGCCATGATACATACCAAAGGGCAGTTGCAACTCAGCATCAGCGATGATGGTGTAGGTTTTTCGGGATCGTCTTCCCCTGTGCGTCCACGCTCGATCAGCGAGCGAGTGGAAGCCCTTGGCGGGCATTTTGAACTGCATTCGGACGCGGGCGGTGCCCGTCTCGAAATCGCCCTGAATACTGGAGAACTCGCATGATACCCGTCCTCGTGGCCGATGATCACGGCTTTATCCGCGCCGGTGTCGAGGCTGTGCTGCGGGGCACCCGCTTTTCCATCGTCGCCGCCACCGCCAGCGGCGAAGAAACGCTCGATGCGATAAAGACCCATGATCCGGCCATCGTTCTTCTCGACATCAACATGCCGGGCATGAACGGAGTGCAGACACTCGAAGCCTTGCGCGAGCGTGGTGATACGCGTCCGGTGGTCCTGCTCACTGCCGGGATCAATGATCGCCAGCTTATCTCGGTCATGCGTGCCGGAGTTGAAGGCATCATTTCAAAGGATGGTGGCGAGGATGATCTGATCGACGTGCTGGAAAAGGTCCACGCCGGGCAAAAGGCGATCCAGCCTGATTTCCTTCAGCGCGCGCTCGATCTCTCGCTCAAGCCCAGTGCCCAAGGCCCTCTGTCAAAGCTCAACCCGCGTGAACGCAAGATCACTGCACTCGTCGCGCGGGGTATGCGCAACCGCGATATCGGAGCCGAACTCGGCATCGGAGAAGGGACCGTCAAAGTCTACCTCCACACCATCTATCAGAAGCTTGGCATCGACAATCGCACCGAACTCGCGCTGATGGTGGTAAACGAACAAGATGGGTGAGGGGGATCAATTGTGTGGGCTCAGGTGTTAGCCTTGGCATGATTGCCCGGACTTTGCCTTTTGCCCTGTTGCTGATCGCAGCGCCTGCCCATGCTGAATGGATGAGCGGCGAACAACTTCATGAAACGTGCGCTGCCACCACGTCTGTGGATCGGGCCATGTGCCTCACTTACGTCATCGGCGTGCTCGACGGTTTCCGCGATCTTGACCGCCCGCCCGTGACCCCGCCTGAAACGAGCGCAGGCGAGGTGCGCAGCGTCGTCGCCCGCTACCTCGCCGACAACCCCGGGAAGCGCACTCTTCAGGGCCGCGAAGTCATCCGCGCGGCCATCATTACGGAATGGCCCAAGCTCCAGCCGGCCAAGCCGAAGCCCAAACCGAAGCCGAAGCCTCGCAAGAAGCGCCGCTAATCTTTGGGGTTTATATCGCTTGCAAACACGTACCCGATTTTTTCGTCGTTGCGAGCGTAGCGAAGCAATCCAGAGCGCCGCTGCGCTGACACTGGATTGCTCCGTCGACTACGTCTCCTCGCAATGACGAGACAGTGTTTGCAAACGCAATAATCGCCTAATCTTTAGAGCACTTTTCGACCAATCGTGGTGAGCCAGATTGGTCGAAAAGTGCTCTAGGCTGGCCCCAGCAACACACTCGCCGCAGCAGTATTGCTGATCGGAATATGATAGTTGCGGCTCACTTCAGTCATCGCTGCATCGCCCATGGCCCCGCGCGCCGCGATCCAGTTGAGGATCTCCACCCCTTGCGTGCCAGCCAGTTCGGCCACCTGCTCGGCCGAATGTCCGGTCAGGGCATCAGGATTGGCGGCAAGGTTATCCAGACAGAACAGGTCATAGTCCGGGTTCATGAACCCCGCTCGTGGCCCGTCCAACTGGTGCGAAAGCCCGCCTGTGCCGCAAATCAGCACACGCTCGTCGCCGCCCCATGATTGCAGCGCCCGATGCACCGCACGCCCCAGCGCCAGACAGCGCTTCGGGCTAGGCAGCGGATATTGCACCGTATTTATCGAGATCGGCACCAGCTTGATCGGCCAGCTTTCAACCCCCGGATAGACCAGTTCGAACGGGATCGACACCGCATGGTCCACCAGCATCTTCTGGCATGTCGTGATGTCAAACTCGTCGCGCACCAAAGCGTCGATCACGTGCCACGAAAGCGCGGGATGCCCCTCGAAGCTTTTGTAGACCGGCAGCCCCCAGCCTTCGTCCGCATTGTCATACTGCGGTGCTGCCCCCACCGCGAAGGTCGGCATCTTGTCGAGGAAGAAGTTCAGCCCGTGGTCGTTGGAAAATACCACTGCCACGTCTGGCTTCGCCTCGGTCAGCCATTCGCGGATGGGAGGATAGCCTTCGAAGAACGGCTTCCAATAGGGCGTTTCCTGATCGCCCCGCACAATCGCGCCACCGATGCCCGGAACATGGCTGGTGAAATAGCCTCCGATGATCTTCGCCATCACACGTTCTCCTTCAGCCTGGCACCTGCGGGAATTTCATCCGCCCAGCGCACCAGCATCGCCTTGAATTCATCAACCGACATGCCCGTCTGCAACGCGCCCAGATCCTGCACGCCAAGGCCGAAGATCCCCGCCAGCTTGGCAAGGTAATAGACGTTCCCCCCGGCATCGAGCATGGCCAGCACGTTGCGGTCAGCCACTGCCTTGCGCTGCTCCGGTGTCAGGCCAAACTTCGCGCAATAGGCTTCCTCGTCGGCCACAAATGCGTCGCGGTTCGCCTTTTCGTTGAAGGAAAAGCACATTGCGTTCAGCGCAAAGCCGCGGGTTGCCAATCCGCCATCAAACAGCGGAATGGCGCGCCTGAGTTGGTCGTCAGACATGGCGTTGTCTTCACCCACAAGATCGAATGTCATCGAATTGCCCTCCCAAACAGGCTTGGCCCAAACAGACTTGGTAAGGGAAGGTTGTATGCAACACATACAAACTCTCATTGACGCAGATCAAACCCGCAGCCCTGTGAGCCCGCGCTCGCGCCTGCGCCGCAGGCGGAAGGCCGCTCAACAAACTCCCCACCCGCAGGCGGGAGGGCGCCTAACGAACTCCCCTCCCGCAGGCGGGAGGGGTTGGGGGAGGGCATGTTACCCAAGGCTCATTACCCACCACCCAACCAAAACCTTACCACCCCCTAAGTAACGTAACGGAATTTCCCCATGCCCGACAAAGGCGTATTCCCACGCCATGCCGCTCACCAACGCCGAACGTCAGCGCCGCTATCGCCAGCGCCTCAAAGCGAAGGCCTCCGGTGCCAATGTCGTCGAGCAGGTCCATTTCACGGTGGAGCGTGCCATCCACGCCCTTTGGGACTATCACGAAAGGCCCGGCCCCGGCGGCGTCCTGTGGTCAAACATCGATGGCTGCCACACGCTCGGCCAATATCGGTCAGAGCTTGAACGCTCGCCTGCCAACCTCATTCAGGCCTGCCGCGCCTTCCATCCCGGCTTCGAAGGCCTTACGCCCAATGAAGCCCGCACGGTGGCAGACGTCATAGAGATCGCCGATGCCCTGCGCCTTGCCACCCCCACGCCTATCCGCATTCCGGGGATGGATTGAGTTTGCAGCCTCAATAGGCCCAATTGATTGCAAGACACGCAGCAATGCCCACCACCACATTCATCGGAACGCCAATTTTCACGAAGTCCATGAACCGGTAATTGGCCGCGCCATAAACCAGCGTGTTGGTCTGATAGCCGACCGGCGTGGCAAAGCTCGCACTTGCGCCGAACATGATAGCCACGATCAAGGGGCGCGCGTCGATGCCCAGAACCGATGCCAGTCCAATGGCGATAGGCGTCATGATTACCGCAACCGCATTGTTGGTCACCGTTTCGGTCAGCAGGCTGGTCACCGTATAGATGGCAATCAGCAGCATCAACGGTGACATCGTGGTCAGCATCGGCTGGACGCTCGACACGATCAGGTCGACGGTCCCGGCGTTTTCCAGCCCTTTGCCAAAAGCCAGCATCCCGAAAATCAACACCAGTGTGTTGCCGTCAATCGATGCCCAGGCATCTTCCGGTTCCAGGCAACGCAGCAGCAGCACAACACCCACACCGGCCAGCGCCAGTGCCTCAATGGGCCAGCCGAACACGGCCGCCATGATGACTACGCCCGCCATTGTGGCCACGGCAATCGGCGCTTTGGTTCGGCGGAAGGCGCGCACCGAGGCCTCATTCACATCGCTCAGTCCCACATTGGCTTGCAATGCGTGCGCCGCGTCGCTGCCTGCTGCAATCAGCAGCCGATCACCGGCCCGAACGCGCACATTGGCAAGGTCTGGCCCTGCAACATGCCGAGGCCGCGCCAGTCCCAGCACACGCACTTTCAGCCGCGAAAGCAGAGGAATATCGGCCAGCCTGCGCCCGATCACCGGATGCGAAGGCGAAATGACCGCCTGAATCAGTCGAAGATCCTTCGGGCGCTCGGCTCCCGCTGTCTCGATTCCGCCGCCCACGCCCATCAGTCCGGTTTTGAAATCGTGAGCTTCGGCCAATGAAGCCAGTTCAACCGGGCTGGCCGCCACGATCAATTGGTCGCCTGCTTTCAGCACCCAGTTTTCGCAATCGTGCCGCTCGATCGCCTTGCCGCGCTGAATGCCCACCAGTCGCAGGCCGGGGCGTCGGAACAGGGCAATGTCCTTGATCTTCCGGCCGACCATGCCGCTCTCGGCCACTACTGTCAGGTGCGAAAGGAACGTGTCGTTCTCGCTCTGCTCGTCCATCGCGTGCGCCGCGCGGTCGGGTAGCAGGAATTTGCCGGTGATCAGCAGCAGGACCAGCCCCGCCGCTGCCGCGCACAGGCCCACCAGCGTGATCTCGAATACGCCGAAGGGTGCCAGCCCCTGCTCCTGCGCCACACCGTCCACCAGCAGATTGGTCGATGTGCCGATCAGCGTCAGCGTGCCGCCCAGGATCGAAATATACGATAGCGGAATCAGCAGCCGTGTCGCCGCCACGCCCAGCACGCGGGCCAGCCGCTGGATAATCGGGATCATCACGATCACCACCGGCGTGTTGTTCATAAAGGCCGATGCCACCATCGTGCCGACGGAAATTTCTGCCACAGCCAGCCGTGGCTTGCGCATGGTCCGGCCGATCACCCACCCCGAAATCGCCTCAAGCGCCCCGGTGCGCAGCAACGCGCCTGACAGCACGAACATTGCCGCAATCGTGATCGGCGCGGGGTTGCTGAACACGCCCAGCAGTTCCTGCGGGGACAGAAAGCCAAGGCCCATCATCAGCAGCCCGCCCACGGCGGCAATCACCACCGGCGGCAACCGTTCCATCGCAAAGGCCACGAAGATGCCTGCCAGCAGCACCAGCCCGATAAGTGGCCCAAACCCCGAAACGAGCGATTCAATATAGGATACCATCACCGCGCTTGTGCATCGCCAGCCCGCCCGGCACCAGCCAAAACGACAAAATAGCTCAGGCCGGAGGCCAGCGCTTCTCGGCCAGCATCACTTTGACCACTGCCGGTTCTGCCGCCGGGAACGGATAGCCCCGCTGCCGCAGTTGCTCCAGCACCCTGTCCCGCGCTTCGGCTTCGGGGCCGCGCTGCAACATGCTGTTCTGCGCGGCATAGCCCACCGTCCAGCCGAACTTGCTGGCGGCCAGCACGTTCGCCCCTTTGCCGATCAGGTATTCGGCGATCCTGAACTGGTCTGTCTTGGCCGCAAGGATCAGCGGCGTTTGCAGCTTGCGGTCGGTCTGATCGATCGGCGCCCCGCTTTCCACAAGCTGGCGCACGCGGTTTTCGTCCATGTTCATCACGGCCTCGATCAGGTTCTCGCTCGATCCGTGCATCCCGCAACCTCCTGTCAACGCCATCAGCAAAGCCGGAACCAGCCGCCCGCCTCTCATCAAAGCCTTCAGCATCGGCACCCCTGCGCCGCCGCTTTCTGTTCCAGCTGATCGTGCCTGGCCTGCAACGCCGGGTTCACGCTGGCCATGCCGTGCAGATCGACTGAGCGCAACAGCGCAGCCTTGGCATATTTATAGGCCCCCCGTGCCGGGATCAGCGCGTCCACCCAGTTCAGCTGCGCGCGGGTATAGGCGCTGGCCGTGCCGGGCGCCGGATCGATGGCATAGGGCGTGCCCGAAGCCTCAGGCGCCAGCACCGGGACATAGCGCATGGAGTTCTGCACGCCCGTCAAGATCTCGCCGTTCACGCGCACCGCATCGATCGGCGGCGCGTTGAACCAGCTGCGGTTGAACACATGCAGCCCCGCCGCGTTGAACGTCGATGCCGGCAGCCCCGTGGTATGCGCCGCCGCGCTCGCCAGCCCGCCGCCCAGCGAGTGGCCCACGAACTTCACGCTCTTCACGCCTTGGTGCCCGATTCCCGCCTTGGCGTCCTGCGCGATCGATTTGGCCTGCGAATAATAGCTCGAATACCCGACCGACCCTTGCCCCGCATTGGCCTGCCAGTCCGATACCGACGTCATCGTCGTGCCCTTGAACGCCACCTTGTAGTTCCCGGCGCCATCGGTAAACACGCCCGCCCGAAACTGGCTGCCCGGCGGCGTCAGGTCTTGCGGGTCAAGGTTGAGCTTGGCCAGCTCGTCGGCATCGGTCACTTCGGTCCAGCCCGGCACGTTGCGCTGGCCCGAAGGATTGTAGACCTCGGTCGCCATCTGCGCCTCGGTCTGCAGCATCTTCACTTTCGCCAGTTCCGCACAGATCGTGGGACACGCCGCAGGGCAGGGCTGAACAAGCGCGTTGCCCAAGGCTCAGTCCGATCCCACCGTCTGCGCGATCTGCACAATCGCCCGCAACCGCGCCACATCGTCTACCGGAGAAACCAGCACGTCCATCACCGCCAGATACTGCATGTCGCCCATATCGGGCATAGCCTGCCGCGCCACGATAAAGCCATACATCTGCCGATCTTCGCGCAGGCCCGTGGCCGCAAACTCCTCGGCAAACTGCGTCAGCAGCAACTGGCAATCCGCCGCCCCGCGAATGCCGATCAGCCCCGCGTGCTCCTGCCACCACCGCGCCATGCGCGATGCCGCGTCAACGCCATAGGCGGCGTTCATCCCGGCAATCGTGGTCTCGGAAATCTGCAGCATCAACCCGCCATCCCGCAAAGCGATTCGCGTCAGACGTTACTCCGCAATCGCCCCACCGCAATAGCACCCCCATCCATCCCCCACCGTGACCTTGCGCACAACCGTCCCAAAGCCCGCCCACTCCCCGTCCGCTGGGCGATGCATACGCCTTTCTGATCTTCGTCACCCCGGACTTGATCCGGGGTCCATTTCTCGACCGGAAGCCTTGGTCAGACTGGCGAAATGGATCCTGAGCCGTAGGCCAGCGAAGCTAAACAAGTTCAGGATGACGATAATGCAGTTACATTGCCGAACAGGACTATCGCCATCCGCTCATCCTGAGCCTGTCGAAGGATCATCCTGCGCCTGCCCAATGCCCCGCGCCCCCAAAACCTCATCCCGCATGGCCAGCAACCGCGCATGAAGCGATTCCCGCACCTCCTCCGCCCGCGCCATGGCCTCCGCCTCCCGCTCCGCCGCCCACTTCGCCTTCAAAGCCTCGTAAACCGGATGCCCCTCGCGCAGATCGGCCAGCTTCACCGCGCCATACTTCTCCGGCCGCCGCGATCGCAGCAGGAACATCAGCAGCGCCGTATTATAGTGCGTCCAGTGGGTGACGACCTTCCCGCGTGAGACCACCGGCCGCTCTTCCCCCGCAATCGCCCGCTCCAGCGCACAATCCTCCAGCCGGGAATAGCCGCGCTCCACCGCCGCATCCCACGCCGCCGCAAAGCCCTCCGCCCCCTCCCGATGCCGCAACTTGTAAAGCGCCTCCATCGAAGCCCCGATGCCCCGCGCCGCCTGGCTCACGATGCCGGTAGCCGCCAGCGAGGCAATGAACCGCCGCTGCTTGTCCGGCGTGATCGAATTGCGCCGAGGCGCCACATGCACATAAGGCGCAAAGTCCAACACCCCCTCCTCCACCAAATCCACCCGCGCCACCCGAGAAGTCCGCTTATCCTCCCCGGCACGGGGAGGGGGACCGCCCGCACAGCGGGTGGTGGAGGGGGCCATCGTTTGAAGCGAAAGTTCCTCCCCGGTACGGGGAGGGGGACCACCGAAGGTGGTGGAGGGGGCCATCGGTTTAATCAGCCCAAGATCCTCCCCGGAACGGGGAGGGGGACCGCCGAAGGTGGTGGAGGGGTCGATAGGCTGCAAAATGTCACAACCCTCCCCAGCCTGTCCCCGCTCACCCTGAGCCTGTCGAAGGGGCCCACCCCGATCTCGCCGAATACTCATCCCCCACAACTAACCCATACGGTTAAATGTAGGAAAGCAAAAAAGGAAAAAAGCGCAAAATCACCCACCAAAAACACGAGGGCCATCGCCCTCGCGCTCCCGAGTGTTTGGCGCAAATCCTCTAAACGTGCGTCAGGCGGCCAGCTTCAGCCGTTCCAGTTCGCGCGCAAATTCGAATCGCAGTTGCGCCGCTTCATCTTCAGGCAGCCAGTTGGCCATTTGCGGGAACACGATGCGCCACACACGCGCCTTCTTCTCGGGCCACGGCAGGGTGTCAGCGGCCTTTGCTGTTTCCAGCAGAGCGTGCAACTTCTCCCGCACCCGGTTGGGGTCGGGCGTTATATCTGGCTGGGGCACATGCGGCATCCGATCCGGCGAATCGCCGAACAGGCTCGCTTGCCCGTTTAGATCGGAATTGCCGAACAGATCAGTCATTCTCGCCGTCAGCCTCTTGCACTGCACTTGCGGGGAATCCCAGTTCCGCGCGGGTCATAGTATCGGCCAAGGTCGCCTCAAGGACAAGGTCGGCCTCACCAAACCAATGGATAAGTTCGTGGATACGCGCCGCCACATCACGCAGTTCGGGCCAGTACGTTTCCACCGAAAGCCCTTTGCGGCCCTCGATCCAGCGCGGCAGGACGCGGTATCCCGATACGGAAAACTGCCAAACCGCTGCGGGCAGACCGGTGGCTACAGACACTGGCTTGCCAGCATCACGCGATAGAAAAAGAGTGCCATCGACCCACCCTATGTCGTCGATAGTCTCCGTCCCGTTCAGATCGCGCGCCAGCTTGCAGAACGCCTTCGGGCGGAATGCGGGTGCAGCCGGTCGCTGAAACGCTTCAAGTGCTCTGATTTCGGCACCGATCCGCGCCGCCTCGGCAAACGTCGCGTGGCTGGCCGGGAATGGCACATGCGGGAATACGTCCTCAAGGTCTTCGGCAAACTGATAGGAATAACTTTGTGCAGAAAGCAGGCATAGAATAGCATCAAAAACTTCTTCAGGCGTTGCCTGTAGCCCATAAGCTTCGGCAAGCGCTGTGAGCAGGGCGGGATTAAGGTTGTGCGCAATCGGCCCTTTGCGCCGGTCGTAAAGCGGAAACGCATATCCCCCATAACTGCCCCTGAATGCATGACGGTCTGGGTAGCCAGAATATGTCCAACTGGCAGGTCCTTGGCCTGTGTTGTTCGGCAGGCTGAAAAGGCAACAATTCTCGGTGCCCCAAGCTAAGGCCTGTGGACATTTAGGGGATTCCCTTTTTCTGCGAGATCGGATTCAAGACTGGCGAAGGGAGAGCTGGTTTGGATCGACACGGATTGAGCGA
>NZ_NCII01000094.1 GCF_002256775.1 Novosphingobium sp. 17-62-19
TCTTGGCCATGGGGGTCACCCATGAGACCGCATACGTTGACGCAGACTGATCAGAGCACTTCAAAATCCCCCTTGCAAACGGGGCGGGCCATACGTTTTTTGAGTGAGACTATCTTTGCGGCCCCAAACGCGATCACTTCTGCTTGCTATCGCTATCATCACCACCCCGCTCGGCCTATCGGCCTGCGGATCGGCCGAAGCTGATAAGCCCAAGCCCGTCCCGGTTGTCGGCGTTATCATCGCCAAGGCTCAGGCAGTCGAATTGACGACCGAACTCGCCGGGCGGACTGAAGCCTTTGAAATTGCCGAAGTGCGCCCGCAAGTGGCTGGCCTCGTCATGGCGCGGCTGTTCCAGGAAGGCAGTTACGTGCGTGAGGGGCAGGCGCTGTATCAGATCGATTCCCGCCTGCTCGCCGCAACGCAGGCGCAGGCAACTGCGACGGTGGCCTCGGCAGAGGCTACTGTCGAAGCCAATCGCCTGCGCGCAGAACGCTTTGAAGCGCTTGCCGAACAAGGTGGCGTGAGCAAGCAGGAGGCGGCAGACGCGCGCGCTACCTACAACCAGTCGCGCGCTGCTGTGGGGCAGGCGCGCGCCGCGCTGGCATCTGCCCGTGTCAATCTTGGCTTTACCCGTGTCACGTCGCCGATCAGTGGCCGTATCGGCATCTCGATGGTTACCAAGGGCGCGCTTGTCACCAATGCGCAGGCCACACCAATGGCCAAAGTGCAGCGGCTCGATCCGATGTACGTGAACATCCGCCAGTCGAGCGCCGATTTCATGGCGCTGCGCCGCGCCATTGAAAGCGGCAAGCTCGTGTCAGGGGCGGCACCGGTCACCGTCATCCTGCCTGATGGCAGCGAATACCCGATTGCCGGAAAGCTGAATCCGGCAGATGTTGATGTGAACCCGGAAACCGGCACGATCACGGTCCGCGCTGTCGTTCCCAACCCCAAGGGTGATCTGCTGCCTGGCCTGTTCGTGCGCGCGAAAGTGGGGCAAGGCAGCGTGCCCGATGGCATTCTTGTGCCGCAAGCCGCCGTCACCCGCGATCCGCGCGGTCGCGCCAGCGTGCTGGTTGCCAACGCCAAGGACGAGCTTGAGAAGCGCGACATCACGGCAGATACGCCAGTCGGCCAGAACTGGCTGGTTACTGAAGGGCTCAAGCCGGGGGACAAGGTTGTTGTCGAAGGCTTGGTCAACGCGCGCGAAGGGGCCAAGGCCAAAGTGGTGCCCGCAGGCAGCAAGCCTCAGCCTGAAAATGGCGCCAAGGCAAGCCCTGCAACGGCAGGGAACTGACGGCCCATGATCTCGCGGTTTTTCGCCTATCGCCCGATCTTCGCGTGGGTACTCGCCATCATCGTCATGGCCGCAGGCATCTTCTCGGTCAGCACCATGGGCGTGGAGCAATACCCAGACATCGCCCCACCCACCGTTTCGATCAACGCCAACTATGGCGGTGCAGACGCTGCCACGGTGGAAAACTCTGTCACCCAGATCCTTGAACAGCAGCTCAAGGGTCTGGACGGGATGCTCTATTTCAACTCCAACTCGTCCAACGGCTCGGCGGGGATCACCGTCACTTTCGACAAGGGCACCGATCCCGATACCGCGCAAGTTCAGGTCCAGAACGCGATCTCGCGCGCGCTCAGCCGATTGCCGGCGGTGGTCCAGCAGCAGGGCGTAAACGTCAACAAATCGCAGTCCGACATGCTGATGGTCGTCTCGATCTATGACGAGACAGGCCGCGCGACGAATTCCGACATTTCGGATTACCTCACCACCCATTTCCAGGACCCGCTATCGCGCGTTGAAGGCGTTGGCAGCGCCAACGTGTTCGGCGGGTCATTTGCCATGCGCGTGTGGCTCGATCCGCTGCGCCTTGCTGCTGTCCAGTTGATGCCTTCGGATATAACGGCAGCATTGCAGGCCCAGAATACGCAAGTTGCGGCGGGCGAAATCGGTGGCAATCCCGCGCCCGAAGGTCAGCGCCTCAACGCCACGATCACCGCGCGCTCTCGCCTCGAAACGCCTGAGCAGTTCAGGAACATTGTGGTCAAGACCAATGTCGATGGCTCGGTGGTCAAGCTCAAGGATGTGGCAAATGTCGAGATGGGCGAGGAAAGCTATGGCTCGCTCAGCCGCTTCAACGGCAAGCCTGCCACGGGCATGGCAATCAACCTTGCTTCGGGCGCAAATGCCACGCTGACTGCCGAACTGGTCAAGGAAAAGGTCGCTGAACTGGCGAAGGATTTGCCGCCCGGCTATCACACCGCCTACCCGCGAGACAGCAGCATCTTCGTCAAGATCTCGATCGAGGAAGTTGTCAAGTCGCTGATCGAGGCGATCGTGCTGGTCGTCATCGTGATGTTCCTGTTCCTGCAGAACTGGCGCGCTACCTTGATCCCGGCCATCGCCGTGCCAGTGGTGCTGCTTGGTACATTTGGCGTGCTGTCGATGTTCGGCTATACGATCAACACGCTCACGATGTTCGGCCTCGTCCTTGCTATCGGCCTGCTGGTCGATGATGCGATTGTGGTGGTCGAAAATGTCGAGCGCGTGATGCACGAGGAAAAGCTCGATCCGCTGGAAGCGACGGTCAAGTCGATGGGGGAAATCACCTCGGCACTGATCGGCATTACCCTCGTACTTACCGCTGTGTTTGTGCCGATGGCCTTTTTCGGCGGGTCTACCGGCGCGATTTACCGGCAGTTCTCGGTCACCATCGTGTCGGCCATGACGCTCTCGGCGTTGGTGGCGCTGATCTTCACGCCTGCGTTGTGCGCTACGCTGCTTGTTCCGGTGGAACATGAGAAGCCAAAGGGCCGCTTCTTCAGCAAATTCAACAATGGCTATGCCAGGCTGGAAGACCGCTACAAGAACCGCCTTGCCCGCACTGTTTCGCGCCCGATGCCGTGGATGCTGGTGTTTGGTGCGATCACCGTTGCCATGATGCTGCTCTATGTACGCCTGCCGACCAGCTTCCTGCCCGATGAAGATCAGGGCAATCTTTCGATCAACTACCAGTTGCCGGTCGGTTCCACATCAGAGCAGACGCGCGCGGTGGCAACCCAGATTTCGGACTACATACGCAAAGCAGAGGCGGAGAACATTCAGGCTGCGTTTGTGGTGATGGGCCGCGGTCAGTCGGGTTCAGCGCAGAATGCAGGGCAAGGGTTCATCCTGCTTAAAGATTGGTCTGAACGCCCCGGCAAAGACCGTTCTGCCACTGCCATTGCCGAACGCCTCAATGCCCATTTCCGCAAATCGCGTGAAGCACAGATCTTCATCCTCAGCCCGCCGCCGATCCGGGGGCTGGGATCGTCCGCCGGATTTGACATGTGGTTACAGGACGCCACCGGCGCAGGCCGCGCCGCGCTCACCGCTGCGCGCCAGAAACTGGTGCAGATGGCGGGTGAAAATCCACGTCTGGGTCAAGTACGCCTGAGCGGGCTTGAGGATACGCCGCAGCTCAAGGTCAATATCGACGATGAAGCGCTAACAGCATTCCAGATCGCGCCTGCCGCCGCAAACTCCACGCTGTCGATTGCATGGGGCGGCCTTTATGTGAACGACTTCATCGATCGTGGCCGCGTAAAGCGCGTCTATGTGCAGGGCGATGCGCCCTATCGCACCAAGCCGTCCGATCTTGGCCAGTGGTTCGTGCGCAGCAGCAGCGGCCAGATGGCGCCGTTCTCGTCATTCGCTTCTACGGAATGGACGCAAGGGCCGGTTCGGCTTGATCGCTTCAACGGTATCGCCGCGCAGCAGCTCAATGGCAGCGGCGCACCGGGTGTCAGTTCGGGCGATGCGATGAACATCATGGAGGAGAATGCGGGCACGCTCGATGGTGGCTTCTCCGTCGCATGGAGCGGCTTGTCCTATCAGGAACGCGCAGCGTCCAGCCAGTCGGGCCTGCTCTATGGCGCCTCGATCTTCTTCATCTTCCTGTGCCTTGCTGCGCTTTATGAAAGCTGGTCGGTGCCTGCTGCGGTGCTGCTGGTGCTTCCGCTGGGCATCATCGGTGCAGTTGTGGCGGTCACCTTGCGCGGGTACGACAACGACATCTATTTTCAGGTGGCTCTCCTCACCACCATCGGCCTTTCGGCCAAGAACGCCATCCTGATCGTGGAATTTGCTGAATTTGCCATGAAGAAGGGGGCCACGCCGATTGCTGCTGCGCTCGAAGGTGCCCGCTTGCGCTTGCGCCCGATCATTATGACCTCCGTCGCTTTCATCGCGGGCGTTGTGCCACTGGTCCTGGCCAGTGGCGCAGGCGCCAACGGTCGGCGCGCCATCGGCACCGGCGTGATGGGTGGCATGGTCTCGGCCACGGTGCTGGCGGTGTTCCTTGTGCCGGTGTTCTTTGTTCTGGTGAAGGGGGCGTTCAATCGCAAGCGCCCCGCGCCAGAGCTGACGCTGACCGAGGGAGAACCGGCATGAAGCTGCGCTCGCTTCTCAGCACGCTGTCGGCGCTTGCGCTTTCCGCCTGTAACTTTGCACCCAAATATGTGCAGCCCGAAGCGCCGGTCGCCCTCAGTCTGCCGCAGGGCACGGCTTATCCCGCGCTTGCCGCCGGGGATACCTCTGTCGATGCCTTGGGCTGGCGCGATTTCTTCACCGATCCCCGCTTGCAGCAAGTCATCGGCAAGGCCTTGGCCGACAACCGCAACTTGCGCACCACGCTTGCCAATGTCGAACGCGCACGGGCACTCTATCGCGTGAACCGCGCGGCGCTGTTCCCGATCGTCAATGCATCGGCGACGCTCTCGGCGGTGCAGGGCACGCAGGGTCGGATTACGGACAACTTCCTCGTGCAAGCAGGCTCCAGCGCCTACGAGATCGATCTGTGGGGCCGCTTGCGCAACCTGAGCGCTGCCGGTTTCGAAACGTGGCTGGCAACAGAGGAGGGGCGCAAGTCCACCCAGATCGCTTTGGTGGCTGAAACCGCCAGCGCTTGGCTCAGCTATGCCGCTACGGCTGATGCCCTGCGCATCGCGCGCGAAACCGTTGCCACCCGCAAGGAAACGCTGGCCGTCAACGTGCGGCGCGAGGCGAACGGCATCGGCACCAAGCTTGATGTCGCCACGGCGACCTCGCAGTTGAATACGGCTGAAGCAGCGGTCGCCGATCTCCAGACCAGCCTTGCGCAGGCCCGCAATGCGCTCGAACTCATCGCAGGCGGCCCGCTGCCCGATGATGTCCTGCCCACAACATTGGGTGCAGGCGATCAAGTGCTGGGCGCGCTGCCGGTTGGCCTCTCGTCCGAAGTCCTGCTGCGCCGCCCTGATGTCCTTTCGGCTGAACATTCGTTGAAAGCGACGTATGCCAATATCGGTGCGGCGCGTGCAGCGTTTTTCCCCGCGTTGTCGCTCACCGGCCTGTTCGGCTTTGCCTCGGCGGGCCTGACCCAGATTTTCGACAGCGGTGATTTCCAGAAATCTGCCAACGTCGCTGTCCGGCAGCGCATTTTCGATGGCGGTGCCACGGCGAACAACCTCGCCGCCGCCAAAGCTTCACGCGATGCTGCGCTCGCCACGTATGAAGGCGCAATCCAGACAGCCTTCCGGGAAGTCGCCGATGCACTCGCCCGGCGCGGCACTATCGAGGAACGGCTGCGCGCGCAGACCAGCCTAGAGGTCAATGCCGCCACGGCCTACCGCCTCAGCAAGCTGCGCTACGAAGCGGGGGTGGCCAATTTTCTTGAACCACTCGACGCGCAGCGCACGCTCTACACCGCGCAACAATCGCTGATCTCGGCCCGGCTGATCAAGGCCAGCAACATGGTCGAACTCTATCGCGCGCTGGGTGGTGGGTTGGTGGAAACGACCGTGCCAGCGGAAGAGTAGCGGGACCCCGTGCTTGACTGTACAGACCGGGGTCCCGCTTCCTTGGAACAAGCAGTTGGCTCGCCTCAATAGCTCCGCGGTAACCCCAGCACATGCTCGGCCAGATAGGACAGGATCAGGTTCGTGCTGATCGGTGCCACCTGATACAACCGCGTCTCGCGCAGCTTGCGCTCCACGTCATACTCTTCAGCAAACCCGAACCCGCCGTGCGTCTGAACACAGGCATTGCCCGCTTCCCACGATGCGTCGGCGGCCAGCATCTTGGCCATGTTCGCCTCGGCGCCCATCGGCAGCCCCGCCTCATACATCCGCGCCGCCTCGCGCACCATCAGTTCGGCGGCGCGCATGTTCGCATAAGCCTTGGCGATGGGGAAGGCCACGCCCTGATTGGCTCCGATCGCTCGCCCAAACACTTGACGCTCTTTGGCGTATTCCACCGACCGCTGCGTGAACCACTTGGCATCGCCCACGCATTCGGCGGCAATCAGCACGCGTTCGGCGTTCATGCCAGACAGGATGTAGCGGAAACCCTTGCCTTCCTCACCCAGCAAGTTGGCCGCCGGAATGCGCATGTTGTCGAAGAACACTTCGGTCGTCGCGTGGTTCATCATCGTGCGGATCGGGCGGATGGTCAGCGATTTGCCCACCACCTCGCGCATGTCGACGATGAACACCGATAGCCCGTCGGTCTTCTTCGCTACCTCGTCCTTCGGCGTGGTGCGCGCCAGCAGCAGCATCAGGTCGGAATGTTCGGCGCGGCTGGTCCAGATCTTCTGGCCATTGACCACATATTCGTCGCCCTCGGCCCTCGCAAAAGTGCGCAAGCTGGTCGTGTCGGTCCCGCTCGTCGGCTCGGTCACGCCAAAGGCCTGCAACCGCAACTCTCCGCTGGCGATCTTGGGCAGATAAGCGCGCTTCTGCTCCTCCGACCCGTGCCGCAGGATCGTTCCCATGATATACATCTGCGCATGGCAGGCCGCACCGTTGCCGCCTTGCGCCTGCACCGTCTCAAGGATCGCTGCCGCCGCGCCAAGGCCAAGGCCGGACCCGCCGTATTCCTCAGGGATCAGCACCGAAAGGTATCCCGCCTCAGTCAAGGCATTGACGAAATCGGTGGGATATTCGCGCGCCGCGTCCAGCTTGCGCCAATACTCACCCGGAAACTGCGCGCACAGTTTGCGCACACCCTCGCGGATTTCGCCATGGTCCTCGCTATCGTAGGGCGAAAGGATCACCGCGCTGCCTCGAACACGGCCGCAATGCCCTGACCACCGCCGATGCACATCGTCTCCAGCCCGTAACGCCCCCCGCGCCGCTGCAACTCGCGCGTCAGGTTGGCCAGAATGCGCCCGCCGGTTGCGCCGATGGGGTGGCCCAGTGAAATGCCAGATCCGTTGACGTTGAGCATGGCGTGGCGGCTGTCATCGTCCGACCAGCCCCAGCCTTTCAGGCAGGCCAGCACTTGCGGCGCAAAAGCCTCGTTCAGCTCGATCAGGTCGATGTCCGACCAAGACAAACCATTGCGCGCAAACAGCCGCTCCGTGGCAGGCACCGGGCCATAGCCCATCCGCGAAGGATCACACCCCGCCGCCGCCCACGAATGGAACCACGCTATCGGCTCAAGCCCCAGTTCTTCCAGCTTGTCCTCCGCCACCACCAGACAGGCCGCGCCTGCATCGTTCTGCTGGCTGGCATTGCCCGCCGTCACCACGCCGCCCTCCAGCGCGCGCAACTTGCCCAGCGATTCTGGCGTAGCGTCCGCGCGATACCCTTCATCATGCGCAAAGATCACCGCCTCGCCCTTCTTTTGCGGCACCGGCACCGCCACCAGTTCATCGTCAAACAACCCGCCAGCCCACGCCGCCGCTGCTCGCTGGTGGCTGCGCGCCGCATAGGCATCGCAGGCCTCGCGGCTGATCCCGAAGTCCTTGGCCAGATTCTCCGCCGTCTCGATCATCCCGCTGATCACGCCATAGCGCTCCACCGGCTGGCTCATCACCCGCCCGCGCGTCAGCCGGTCATGCAGCGTCAGGCTCCCCGCGCGCACGCCCTTGCGCACGTCCGTGGTATAGTGCTCCACGTTCGACATGGACTCCACGCCGCCCGCCACCACCACGTCGGAAACCCCGGTTTGCACCATCATCGCCGCGTTGACGATGGCCTGAAGCCCTGATCCGCAGCGCCGGTCCAACTGATACCCCGGCACCGCTTCGGGCAGCCCCGCCAGCAACCACGACCAGTGCGCAATGCACGGCGCCTCGCCATTCCCATACCCTTGCGCAAAGACCACATCGTCCACCCGCGCCGGATCGATCTTCGTCCGCTCCATCAGCGCCTTCAGAACGACTGCGCCCAGTTCGCCTGCGGTGAGCGATGAGAGCGCTCCGCCAAACTTGCCAACGGCAGTGCGGATGGGGGCAACGATGGCGGCGCGGCGTAGTTGGGTCATCGGGCAATTCCTGCAATTCCGCTGTCGATCAGCCGGGCAATCTCGCCCGATGACAGCTTGAGATGGTCTGCCAGCACCTGTTCGGTATGCTGGCCGTTGCGCGGGGCAGGGGCGGCGGGTTGCCGCTCAAGCTGCGGTATCGTGGCAAAGGCTCCGGCGGCGGGATAGGCGAAGCCGCTGGGGTTGTCGGCGCATGGTGAAAACATCGGATTTGCGGTGAACAGCCGCGCATCCTCCAGCGCTTCGGGCAGGGTGCGATATTGTCCATGCGTCACGCCCTCGGCATCCAGCCGCTGCGTCAATGCCTGATGCGTCAGCGCACCCACGGCGCGCTCGATGGCGGCAAACACCAGATCGCGGTTGGTAAAGCGGTTGCTGTCGCTTCCCGCCAGCACCACTTTCCGCTCCGCCTCGATCCGCGCGACATCGGCCTCCAGCGCCAGCGCACGCACAAGCCCTTGCCACTGCCGCTCGTTGATCGCCACGATCATGGTCCGCACGCCATCGGCAGTGACGAAATCGCGCCCTATCGATCCGAACACGGCATTGCCGATGCCCTCGCGGTCGTGGCCGGTGTGCAACACTTCGGCTACGCGGCCCAGGTTGGCGGTCGTGCCCATGGCAATGTCGGTCAGCGGCAAGCGCACTTCGCCGCCAAGCCCGGTCGCTGCCCGGCGCTGCACCGCGGCCAGAAGCGCGAACGCACCATAGGCCCCGGCAATGAAGTCCCACGCAGGCAGCGCATGGTTTACCGGACGCTCATCAGGCCCGGTCAGCGCGGGCCAGCCCACGGCGGCATTGGCGGTATAGTCCAGCGCAATCGCCCCGTCCGGCCACCCCATCACGCGCACAGAGATCATGTCCGCCCGCCGCACCTCTAGCTTTTCATGCGCAAGAAAACCCTTGGCCGGAAGGTTCGTGGCCAGCGTGCCCACTTCGGCACAGAGCGCCAGCAGCAATTCACGCCCCTCTGGCCGCGTCAGATCCAGCGCAACAGAACGCTTGGCCCGGTTCAGGTTCTCCCAGCTGAAGCTGTCGCCCCGCGCGTTCACCGGCCAGCGGTGGAAGTCCTGTCCGCCGCCGATCTGGTCCACGCGGATCACTTCTGCCCCGAACTGCGCGCAATAGAGACCGATGGTGGGCGAGGCGATGAACGAGGACACCTCGACCAGCGCAAGATTGCCGAGAAGCTGGTACATGCCCTACCAGACCGCCCCTTCGCTCGCGAATTCCCGCAGCAGGCTCTTGGCGATCTGCAACTGCATGATCTGGCTGGTGCCCTCGTAAATCCGCAAAATCCGCGCATCGCGGAAGAACCGTTCCGCCGGATATTCGGCCAGATAGCCTGCCCCGCCAAACACCTGCACGCAGCGGTCCACCACGCGCCCGCAGGCTTCCGAGGAGAACAGCTTGGCCGCTGCCGCTTTGCGCTGGATGTTCTCGCCCCTATCGGCGCGGGCGCAGGCATCGGCGATCATGCATTCGGCGGCATAGAGTTCGGCCTCGCTGTCGGCCAGCATCGCCTGGATCAGCTGAAAGTTCGCAATCGGCTCGCCAAAGGCCTTGCGCTCGGTGGCATAGCGGATCGCGGTGTCGAGCGCGCGGCGCCCCATGCCCACGCCCATGCCCGCCACCGAAAGCCGCCCGTTATCAAGGCTCTGCATCGCAATCTGAAAACCCCGACCTTCCTCGCCGCCCACCAGCGCCGACCCCGGAATGTGCACATCTTCCATGATCACGTCGGCAATGTGCGCGCCCGATTGCCCCATCTTCTTGTCGGGCTTGCCGATGGTGATCCCCGGCGTGGTCATATCGACGATGAAGGCCGAAACGTGCGCGTTCTTGGCCAGCGCTTCCTTCGAAGTGCGCGCCATGATCAGCCCGATCTTCGCAGATGGGCTGTTGGTGATGTATCGCTTCGTCCCGTTCAGCCGATAGCCATTGCCGTCACGCACCGCCAAGGTCTGCATCGCCGCGCTATCAGACCCTGAACCCGGCTCGGTCAGGCCAAAACAGGCAATTTCGCCACTGGCGATGCGCGGCAGCCATTCGGCTTTCTGCTCTGCCGTGCCGAAATTCTTGATCGCGGTGCCGGTCATGCCGATGTTGATCGACATGGTGGAGCGATAGGCCGGCGCGGGATAGCTCATCTGCTTCACCGTCTCGATATACTGGCTGACATTCATGCCCGCCCCGCCGAATTCTTCGGGAATAGTAATCCCGAACAGCCCCATCTCACGCATCTCGCCAAGGATGTCGTCAGGGATGCGGTCCTGCGCGATCACGTCCTCTTCAGCTGGGATCAGCCGTTCGCGCACATAGCGGCGCAACTGCTCGATGAACTGGTCGAAGATTTCCGGGTCCATTCCGGGGTTTGCAGTGCTCATCGGTGGGCCTCCTCAGACCGGATCGTATGGGAAAACGTGCGCCGAAACTTCGTCCGCGCGCGCGAAGGCAGGCTTGAACGCCGGGATCAGTTCTTCGGCAATTGCTGCAGGCGTCCACCCCTCCAGCTTGACCATGGACCGCACCGGGCGGGGTTTGGAAAACAGCAGGATCTCGTTCTTGCGTACCGAGAACACCTGGTTGGTCACGTCGCTTGAAAGATCAGACGCCAGATAGGCCACCAGCGGCGCAATCTTGTCCGCCCCCATCGTTTGCATCCGCTCCACCCGCTGCTTCTGTTCAGGCGTTTCCGCCGGGATCGATGCAGTCATGCGGCTCCACGCGAACGGCGCGATGCAGTTTGATCGCACGCCCCAGCGCGCCATATCGAGCGCGATGGATTGCGACATCGCCACCAGTCCCAGTTTTGCCGCTGAATAGTTCGCCTGCCCCACATTTCCGATCAGCCCGCTGGTCGATGTAAAGTGGATGAAGCTGCCCGATGATTGTTCGCGGAAGTATGGCGTTGCCGCCTTGGAAACGTTGAAGGCCCCGGTCAGGTTCACGTCGATGACGCTGGTCCAGTCTTCGTAAGACATCTTGTGCCAGATCGTGTCACGCAGGATTCCCGCGTTGTTCACCACCGCATCGATCCGGCCAAAACGCTGCACCGCATCCTCAACGATGCTCACCGCACCCAGCGGATCGGCCACGCTGGCAAGATTGGCCCAAGCCCTGCCGCCTGCCGCCACGATGTCATCCACCGTGGTCTGTGCCGGGCCAGCATCGCCACCATCGCCCGCTTGCGCCACGCCCGGATCGTTGACCACCACTGCCGCACCTTCACGCGCGCACAGCAGGGCAATTTCGCGCCCGATCCCGCGCCCTGCGCCGGTCACGGCCACAACTTTACCTTCGAGCACGCCAGTCATCCGAATCTCCCACCGCCCGCTTTTCGCAAACGTTAAGCGTGCGATTAAAAAGCTTCAACCGCCGTCATGCATTTTTCTGAAAAGCGCAGATTGCTGCGCCGCACCTTGCGGTTCCCGGCAAACCGGGCTACGGGCGCGCCCAACGAAATTCGCAACGTTCGCAAGGAAAATCCCATGGCGGTTACCCGCACTTTCTCGATCATCAAGCCTGATGCCACGCGCCGCAACCTGACCGGTGCGGTCACCAAGATGCTGGAAGAAGCCGGCCTGCGCGTCGTCGCTTCCAAGCGCATCCACATGACCCGCGAACAGGCCGAAGGTTTCTATGCCGTTCACCGCGAACGTCCGTTCTTTGGCGAACTGGTCGAATTCATGATCTCCGGCCCGGTCGTCGTGCAGGTTCTCGAAGGCGAGAACGCGATGCAGCGGAACCGTGACATCATGGGTGCCACCAACCCCGCCAATGCAGAACCCGGCACGATCCGCAAGGAACTGGCTGAATCGATCGAAGCCAATTCGGTCCATGGTTCGGATTCGGACGAGAACGCAGCCATCGAAATCGCCTACTTCTTCAAGCCCGAAGAAATCGTCGGCTGATTCTTGCGATCAGGTTAACCGTCAAAAGGGCCGGGGCAGCGATGCTCCGGCTTTTTTGTGCAAACAGATCGTTTGTGGAATGTTGCGCCTTTGCAACGCTCCGTTGCCAATCGGCGGTTATCCGGGATAACAATAATTGTAAGCGGAACTTACAGAGCGTAAAGTAGCTGCGGTCGGTCGTGTCCCACTGGGTGGTGTAAGAAGGTTTCCCTGACAGGGTAGCCACCGTCGATCTTCTGTTAGGGTTCGGATGCGAACTCGAACCTGGAGAA
>NZ_NCII01000095.1 GCF_002256775.1 Novosphingobium sp. 17-62-19
GGCAACGATACCCTCAGCGATGATGTCGCACTTCATGATCCCGCCGAAGATGTTGACGAGAATGCCCTTCACCGCCGGGTCCTTGAGGATGATCTTGAAAGCAGCCGTTACCTTCTCCTTGTTGGCGCCGCCGCCAACGTCGAGGAAGTTGGCGGGGAATTCGCCGTTCAGCTTGATGATGTCCATCGTCGCCATGGCAAGGCCTGCGCCATTGACCATGCAGCCGATGTTGCCATCGAGCTTGATGTAGGCAAGATCGTACTTGCTGGCTTCGATTTCCGCCGGATCTTCCTCTGTCTCGTCGCGCAGGGCGAAGACATCGGGGTGGCGATAGAGCGAGTTCGAATCGAAGCTCATCTTGGTGTCGAGGACCAGCAGGTTGCCGTCCTTGGTTTCCACCAGCGGGTTGATTTCGAGCATGTCGCAATCGAGCGCGACAAACGCATTGTAAAGCTGGCCGGAGATCTTGGCGGCCTGCTTGTGCAGATCGCCCGTCAGGCCGAGCGCGAAGCCGACAGCGCGGCCGTGGTGCGGCATGAAACCTTCAGCCGGATCGATGGTGATCGTGTGGATCTTTTCCGGCGTCGAATGCGCGACTTCTTCGATGTCCATGCCGCCTTCGGTCGAAACGATCATGGCGACGCGGCTGGATGCGCGGTCCACGACCATCGACAGGTAATATTCCTTGGCGATATCAACACCATCGGTGACATAGAGGCGGTTGACCTGCTTGCCCGCTTCACCGGTCTGAATGGTGACGAGCGTGTTGCCGAGCATTTCCTTGGCGAATGCTTCGACTTCCTCGATGCTCTTGGCCAGGCGCACGCCGCCCTTGGCATCGGCGGGGAGTTCCTTGAACTTGCCCTTTCCGCGACCGCCAGCATGGATCTGCGCCTTGACGACATAGAGCGGCCCAGGAAGCTGCTTGGCAGCCGCAACGGCTTCTTCAACGGTCAGCGCGGCGATGCCGGCCGGGATGCCGACGCCAAACTTCGCCAGCAGTTCCTTGCCCTGATATTCATGGACGTTCATGCGTGATCCCCGACTTGAACGGCCCTTTCGGGCCTACAGGCGCGCCACGAATGGCGCAAAGGTATGCGCCGCCAATGGCGCTTTGAGTCGCTATGCCTTAAGCACAGCAGGCAGGGCTTGAAAAGGGGCGTAAATGCGAGGAAACAACCTATCTTTGATAACAACTCGCAATTTCACCCACACGCAAGAGGCGTCACAATTAGAGGCGCCTGATGATCGACTATGACCGCTTTCACGCCATCGTCCGCTCGGCCGGAGAAATGGCGCTCGCGCTCTGGCCCGGTGACGGCCATGCCCCTGCGGTGTGGGAGAAAACGCCGGGCAGTGTGGTGTGCGATGCCGACATTGCGGTGGACACCTTTCTGAAGCGCGAGCTTGGCGCGTTGTTGCCCGCCGCGGGCTGGCTTTCCGAAGAAACGGTGGATCACCCAGACCGGCTGGAACGCGGACTGTGCTGGCTGGTCGATCCGGTAGACGGCACGCGCGATTTCGTGCGCGGACGACCCGGCTGGTCGGTGTCGGTTGCTCTGGTGAGCGAGGGGCGTCCGCTGATCGGCGCGCTCAGCGCTCCGGCACGAGGCGAGTACTGGGCGGCGGTTGCAGGACAGGGCGCGTGGCGCAACGATGTGCGCCTGGAGGCAAGTACGCGCACCGTTCTGGCAGGATCGCGCGTCCCGGCGGACAGCTTGCCCAAAGCCGACGCCGACCTTGTGGTGGTGGACAAACCCAATTCCATCGCCCTTCGCATTGCCATGGTCGGCGCGAACGAAGCCGATCTTCTGGCAACGCTGCGCTGGGGATTCGAGTGGGACATCGCCGCAGCCGCACTGATTGCGCGTGAAGCAGGGGCGACCACGTCCGACGCCTTTGGACAGCCGTTGGCCTACAACAAGCGTGATCCACGCGCCTTTGGGCTACTGGTCACCGCGCCGGCGATTCATGCGGCTGCTGTGGAGCGACTCGCAGACCGGGCTGCCAAACTGGCCTAAACGAAATCCTCGGTATCAATCGTGGGTAGGATCGCCCCGCCATAGCGGTGGCCGGATACGGTTTGCTGGTTGATCAGCGCATCGATTTCGGCCGCTGTAGTCGAGGGAATTTCCCAGTCCCAGCGCGCGATGTTCTCTTCCAGATGAGCAATCTTGCCGGTGCCGGGGATGGTGACCACGTGGCCCCCGCGCGAATGCACCCAGGCGAGGCAAAGCTGCGCCGGAGTGACACCTTCGCGCGCAGCAATCTGGTTGAATTGATCGACCAGCGCCAGGTTCTTCGGCCAGTTCTCTGCATTCATGCGCGGCATCGCCTTGCGAATATCGCCATCGGGCAAAGCTGCGGGATCGCGCAGGCCATTGGCCAAGACGCCCCGCCCAACCGGAGAGAACGCGACGAACGCGGTGCCCAGTTCACGGCAGGTATCGAGCACGGCGATCTCCGCCTGCCGCGTCCACGGCGAATATTCTGTCTGCATAGCGGCAATCGGGTGGACCGATGCGGCGCGGCGCAGCGTTTCAGCCGACATTTCAGACAGGCCGATGCCACCGATCTTGCCCTCTTTTACGAGGTCCGCCATCGCGCCGACCGATTCTTCGATGGGCACTTTGCGATCAAGCCGGTGCATGTAGTAAAGATCGATGTGGTCGGTTTGCAGCAGCTTGAGCGACACTTCGAGTTCGCTGCGGATCGTATCCGGGTGGCAATCGACGCCACGCTTTTCACCGCTGGCAAAGATGCCCATTTTCGATGCGAGCAGAACCTTGTCGCGCCGACCCTTCAGCGCGGTACCGACCTGCGTTTCGTTATGACCGAGGCCGTAAAGCCGCGCGGTATCGAAGTGATCATAACCGATGTCGACGGCATGTTGCAGGAGACGGATGCCGTCCTCTTCGCTTGGCCTGCCTGAATAGGCCCAGCTGAGCGACATGCAGCCAAGGCCAACCGGATTGACTTCTCTTCCGTTGATGGTGCGGCGCTGAATCGGCATGGGCTGAACTCCTTTGGGAGCGCCGATGCCAGTCACGCGCAGCGAGGGTCAACCGCGAAACGCCAGAATCACAACAAAACATGTTTCATAAAAAACGGCGCCACCCGGAAGGGGCAGCGCCGTTTGTGATTTGATAGGGCGCTTACTGGCCCGAACGTGCTGCGTTCACATCGTCCTGACTGATCGGGACGATCTTGATTTCGACGCGACGGTTGGACGAACGGCCCTGTTCGGTATCGTTCGACGCAATCGGCTGCGATTCGCCGAAGCCCTGGCTGCGCATCCGAGCATAGCCAACCCCACGCGAGGTCAGATAATCGGCGACAGCGCGGGCGCGGCGTTCCGAAAGCGCCTGATTGTAGGCATCCGAACCGGTCGAATCGGTGTGGCCGTAAACGTCGATCAGCGAATTCGGGTACTGCACCAGCGACTGGGCAACGCGATCAAGCGTCGCGCCGAAGGCAGGCTTCACGGTCGAGCTATCGACATCAAACGTAACGCCGTTGGGCAGGTTGACGAGGATGGCGTTGCCACCATCGGTTTCGGAAACGTCGATCCCGGTACCTGCGGTCTGTTCGCGCAGTTCGCGGATCTGCTTGTCTTTCTGGTAGCCGATTACGCCACCGGCAACGCCGCCGATGCCCGCGCCAACGATGCGCCCGGTCTTGCCACCAATGAGCCCGCCGAGCAGCGCGCCGCCCAACGCACCACCAAGGCCGCCAATGGCCGTGCGGGAAACTTTCTGCTCACCCGTGTTCGGATCGGTCACGCAGGCAGACAGGCTGACCAGTGATACGGCACACAAGCTCGACATCATGACGCGACGAATATTCATTTCCTGTCCCCTTTGACCGGCATTCTGTTTTGAATTTAGCGACAGAACGGCGCTTTGACACGGTCAAATACGCCCAGTCTGGCTGAACGGTTCCCGAACAGAATCCGACAAGGCGGAAATGACGAACTGGACGACCGGCTATTCGCCTTTTCAATGAAGTCTGTTAGGGGCGAAGAATGACTCCTTATCCTTGGTCCGACGTCCTGTTCATTCTGGGCCTCGTCGTGCTCAACGGCCTGTTTTCCATGTCGGAACTGGCAATCGTTTCGGCCCGCCCTGCGCGATTGAGAGTTGCCGCCGAAGAAGGAAGCAAGGGCGCGAAGACCGCCTTGCTGCTATCATCCGATCCCGGGAAATTTCTTTCGACCGTACAGATCGGCATTACGCTGGTGGCCATTATTTCCGGTGCCTATTCCGGCGCGAGCCTGGGCGGGCCTACGGCAGAGCGTTTTGCCGCGTGGGGGTTTCCGGCGCGCTATGCCGATGATGCCGGCTTTGCCATCGTTATCGCGATCACCACGTACCTGAGCCTGGTGGTGGGCGAACTGGTGCCAAAGCAACTGGCCCTGCGCGCTGCCGAACCCATCGCCAAGATTGCAGCCCCTGCAATGGCGCTGATGTCAAAGGTGATGGCGCCGTTCGTGTGGCTGCTGGACAGTTCCTCCAGCCTGATCATCCGCTTGCTTGGCCTGAAGAAAGGCAATGATCAGGAAGTCACTGCCGAAGAACTGCACATGATCTTTGCCGAGGCCACGCGATCGGGCGTGATCGAAGAGGAAGAACGTGCGCTGATGAGCGGCATCATGCGGCTGGCCGAACGCCCGGTGCGTGAAGTGATGACGCCGCGCACCGAACTCCACTGGATCGAGCGCCGCGCCCCGGAAACGGAACTGCGCGCTGCAATTGAAGACTCACCCCATTCGCTGCTGCTGGTGGCAGACGGGTCGGTCGACCGGATCGTTGGCGTGGTGAAAGTGCGTGACGTGCTGTCCACGCTGTTGCGCGGGCGCAAGGTGCAGCTTGGCCGGTTGATGAAGAAGCCCGTAATCGTGCCGGACCAGTTGGACACGATGGACGCGCTGAGCATGATCCAGCAGGCCGAAGTTGCCATGGCGCTGGTGCATGACGAATATGGCCACCTTGAAGGGATCGTCACCCCGGCAGATTTGCTGGCTGCCATCGCAGGCAATTTCGTTGGCCACGGCGATGCGGGCGATGGGCCGATGGTGGTGGAGCGTGAGGATGGCTCACTGCTGATCGCGGGCGCTTTTCCGGCCGATGCGCTGGCCGACAGGCTGGGCATCGACATGCCGGACGACCGCGAATTTGCGACGACTGCCGGGTTCTGCCTCTCGGTTCTGAAGCGCCTGCCCAACGAGGGCGAGCATTTCACCGATCAGGGCTGGCGCTTTGAAGTTGTCGATATGGATGGGCGCAAGATCGACAAGCTGCTGGTGAGCAAGAAGAAGGCCATGCCGATGGTTGAGCCGGAAGGCGATGGATAAACACGACCCCATTCGTGAAACAGAAAAGGGGCGCCCGAACCGGACGCCCCTTTTCTGTTTCAGCTAAGTCTTGATGATCAGCGCGGCAGTTCGCTTACGCCCATCAGCGCTTCGTCCACCGCACGTGCGCACTGGCGGCCTTCGCGGATCGCCCAGACGACGAGGCTCTGCCCACGGCGCATGTCGCCGCAGGAGAACACGTTTTCGACGCTGGTCTTGTAATCGACCACGTTGCCCTTCACATTGCCGCGCGGATCGAGTTCGACGCCTGCCTGTTCAAGCAGGCCCTGCTTACGCGGGCCGAGGAAGCCCATTGCGAGGAAGATGAGATCAGCCGGGATGGTGAATTCGCTGCCGGCGACTTCCTGCATCTGGCCACCCACCCATTCGACGCGCACGCATTCCAGGCCGGTGACATTGTTTTCACCGACGACCCGCTTGGTCAGGACGGCAAATTCACGCTCACAGCCTTCTTCGTGGCTGGAAGACGTACGCAGCTTGAGCGGCCAGTTGGGCCACGAAAGCGCCTTGTCTTCCTTTTCAGGAGGCTTCGGCATGATTTCCAGTTGGGTGACCGAAGCTGCACCCTGGCGGTTCGACGTGCCGACACAGTCAGACCCGGTGTCGCCGCCGCCGATGACGACGACATGCTTGCCGGTGGCGAGCAGCGAGCCGCGCGGAGCTGCGCGCAGTTCATCATCGCCGGCATTGCGCTTGTTCTGCTGGGTCAGGAATTCCATCGCCATCCGCACGCCGGGAAGCTCTGCGCCGGGGATGTTGAGCCCGCGTGGATCTTCGGCACCGCCTGCCAGCACCACCGCATCGAAGTTTTCGCGCAGCGACGCGAACGAGACGGTCACACCCACTTCCACCCCGGTGCGGAACTGGACGCCTTCGGCCTCCATCTGCATCGCGCGGCGGTTGATGTGGGTCTTTTCCATCTTGAAGTCGGGAATGCCGTAGCGCAGCAGCCCGCCGATGCGGTCATTCTTCTCGAACACCGTCACCGAGTGACCGGCGCGGGCCAACTGCTGCGCAGCGGCCATGCCGGCAGGGCCGGAGCCAACGACGGCAACCGACTTGCCGGTCTTCTTCGCCGGAACCTGCGGCTCGATCCAGCCTTCCTTCCACCCGCGATCGACGATGGCGCATTCGATCGACTTGATGGTGACCGGCTGGTCCACGATGTTCAGCGTGCACGCCGCCTCGCACGGGGCGGGACAGATGCGACCGGTGAACTCGGGGAAGTTGTTGGTCGAATGAAGATTGTCGACCGCCTCGCGCCAGTCGTTCTCATAGACCAGATGGTTCCAGTCGGGGATCTGGTTGTTCACCGGGCAGCCGTTGTGGCAGTACGGAATGCCGCAGTTCATGCAGCGCGCCGCCTGACCTTTAAGGCCTGCATCGTCATGCGGGATGACGAATTCGCGGTAGTGCTTCAACCGTTCCGAAGGCGCATCATAGCTGCGATCCTTGCGGTCGATTTCGAGAAAGCCGGTTGCCTTACCCATCGTATCTAACCCTTACTCAGCCGCGACCGACGCGGCTTCGAGGCGCTCGGCCTCCATCTGACGGAGCGCCCGCGCATAATCGCGCGGCATGACCTTGACGAACTTTGGCAGGGCTTCTGCCCAGTTGTCGAGAATCTCGCGGGCGCGTTTGCTGCCGGTGTAGAGGTGATGCCGCTCCACCAGGACGCGCAAACGTTCCGCGTCATGACGCAGCATGTCACCCATGCCATAGTCGTAGACGTCAACGCCGCGCTGCTGCGGGCGGCCTGCCCCGTCATCCTCATCGCGCTCAGCCGAAACCGGCAGGACATCGACCATCGCGCCGTTGACGAGTTGAGCGAAGTTCCCGTCCACATCGTAGACATAGGCCACGCCGCCAGACATGCCCGCCGCAAAGTTGCGCCCGGTGCGGCCCAGCACCGCAACGACGCCTCCGGTCATGTATTCGCAGCCATGATCGCCGGTGCCTTCGACCACCGCGATGGCGCCCGAATTGCGCACGGCAAAGCGTTCACCGCCCACGCCGTTGAAGTAGGCCTCGCCCGCAATCGCGCCGTAAAGCACGGTATTGCCGACGATAATGTTCTCTGCCGGATCGCGTTCGACATGGGCCGGAGGACGCACGATTACACGGCCGCCCGACAGACCCTTACCGACATAATCGTTGGCATCGCCGACCAGATCGAGCGTAACACCATGCGCGAGGAACGCGGCGAACGATTGCCCGGCCACACCCTTGAACGAGATGTGGACGGTGTTGTCCGGCAGGCCCTTGTGGCCGTACTTCTTGGCGACTTCACCCGAAAGCATCGCGCCGACGGTGCGGTTGACATTGATCACCGTGCGTTCAAGCCGAACCGCCTGCCCGCTTTCCAAGGCAGCGGCGCTGGCCTTGATCAGGTCCTGATCGAGAGCAGCTTCTAGACCGTGATCCTGTGTCCCGCTCCAGTTCAGGGTCGTGCCCTCAACCGGTTCGACGCGGTGGAGCAGCTTCGACAGGTCGATGCCTTCAAGCTTCCAGTGGTGGATCGCCTTGTTCGCTTCGAGACGGTCAACCCGACCAACCATTTCGGCAACCGTGCGGAAGCCCATTTCGGCCATGATCGCGCGCAGCTCTTCGGCAACGAAGAAGAAGTAGTTGATCACGTGTTCCGGCTGACCGGTAAAGCGCGCGCGCAGCACCGGGTCTTGCGTGGCCACGCCCACCGGGCAGGTGTTCAAGTGGCACTTGCGCATCATGATGCAGCCCGCTGCGATCAATGGTGCGGTGGCAAAGCCGAACTCGTCCGCGCCGAGCAGCGCAGCCACGGCCACATCGCGCCCTGTGCGCAAGCCGCCATCGGCCTGCACGCAAATGCGGCTGCGCAGGTTGTTGAGCAGCAGCGTCTGCTGGGTTTCGGCAAGGCCGATTTCCCACGGGGAACCCGCATGGGTCAAAGACGTCAGCGGCGATGCGCCCGTACCGCCTTCATAGCCGGAAATCGTCACGTGATCGGCACGCGCCTTGGAAACGCCCGCAGCCACGGTGCCCACGCCCACTTCGGACACCAGCTTGACCGAAATGCGCGCGGTCGTGTTCACGTTCTTGAGATCGTGAATGAGCTGCGCGAGATCTTCGATCGAATAGATATCGTGGTGTGGCGGCGGCGAAATCAGGCCGACTCCGGGCGTGGAATGGCGTGTCTTGCCGATGGTCTTGTCGACCTTGTCGCCCGGCAACTGGCCGCCCTCACCGGGCTTTGCGCCCTGTGCCATCTTGATCTGCACGTCATCAGCATTGACGAGGTATTCTGCGGTCACGCCAAAGCGGCCCGAGGCTACCTGCTTGATCGCCGAGCGCATGGAATCGCCATTGGCCATCGGCGTAAAGCGCGCCGGATCTTCGCCGCCTTCGCCGGTATTCGATTTGCCGCCGATGCGGTTCATCGCCACGGCCAGCGTGGTGTGCGCTTCCCACGAGATCGAACCATAGCTCATCGCGCCAGTGGCGAAGCGCTTGACGATTTCGCTGGCAGGTTCGACCTCATCAAGCGGCACGGCCCTTTCAGCCGCCTTCAGTTCGAGCAGCCCGCGAATGGTCAGCTGGCGTTCTGACTGGTCGTTGATCGACTGGGCGAATTCCCGATACTTTTCAGGTGTGTTGCCGCGCACCGCGTGTTGCAGGCTGGCGATGTTGGTGGCCGTCCACGCGTGTTCCTCGCCGCGCAGGCGCAGCTGGTACATGCCGCCCACATCGAGCATCTTCTTGTAGATCGGGTTGTCGCCATAGGCCGTGGCGTGACGGCGCACGGTTTCCTCAGCGATTTCCTTGAGTCCGACGCCTTCGATGGTCGTCGCGGTGCCGGTGAAATAGGCGTCCACGAACGCGCTCGACAGGCCAACCGCGTCAAAGATCTGCGCCCCGCAATAGGACTGGTAGGTCGAGATGCCCATCTTGGACATGACCTTCAAAATGCCCTTGCCGATGGCCTTGATGTAGTTCTTCTTTACATCCTTGGTTTCGAGCGGGAGCTCCTTGGCAACGCGGATCTGCTCCAGCGTTTCGAACGCCAGATACGGATTGATCGCTTCGGCGCCATAGCCAGCCAGCACGCAGAAGTGGTGCACTTCGCGCGCTTCGCCGGTTTCGACGACAAGGCCGGTCTGCATACGCAGGCCCTGACGGACGAGGTGCTGATGCACCGCCGCCGTTGCGAGCGCCGCCGGCATCGGGATGCGGCTTTCGCATTGCGCACGGTCGGAAAGGATCAGGATGTTCTTGTCGGCCAGCACCGCTTCGGTGGCCGCCCAGCACATTTCCTTGATCGCCATTTCAAGGCCGTCGGCCCCGCTTGCGGCATCCCAGGTAGCGTCAATCGTGGCGGTGCGGAATGCACCATCAAGCGCGGCTTCGACCGAGCGGATCTTGGCCACTTCCTCGTTCGTGAGGATCGGCTGATCGACTTCGAGACGCTTGTGGTTGCCAGCATCCTGACCCAGCAGATTCGGGCGCGGCCCGATCATGCTGACCAGCGACATCACCAGTTCCTCGCGGATCGGATCGATCGGCGGGTTGGTGACCTGCGCGAAGTTCTGCTTGAAATAATCGTAAAGCAGGCGCGAACGCTTCGACAGCACCGCAATCGGCGTGTCGGTGCCCATCGAACCCAGCGGGTCTTCCCCGACAATCGCCATCGGTTCAAGGAACTTGGTGATGTCTTCCTGCGTGTAGCCAAACGCCTGCTGGCGATCGAGCAGCGAGGTCGTCTCCACTGGCAGCGCGGCCAGCTCAGGCTCGATCACGTCGAGCTTCTTGAGATTGTACTGCGCCTGATCGAGCCATTCTTCATAAGGCTCGGCCGCGGCCAGTTCGGCCTTGATTTCCTCGTCCTCGATGATCTTGCCCTGCTCCATGTCGATCAGGAGCATCTTGCCGGGCTGCAAACGCCACTTGCGGACGATGTCTTCTTCACGGAACGGCAGGACACCGCTTTCCGACGCCATGCAGATCAGATCGTCACGCGTGATCGAGAAGCGTGCGGGGCGCAGGCCATTGCGGTCCAGCGTGGCACCGATCTGGCGGCCATCGGTGAATGCGACGGCAGCGGGACCGTCCCACGGCTCCATCAGCGCAGCGTGGTATTCATAGAATGCACGGCGCGCAGGCGTCATCAGCGGGTTGCCGGCCCATGCTTCGGGGATCAGCATCATCACTGCGTGGGCAAGGCTGTATCCGCCCGCCAGCAGCAGTTCGAGCGCATTGTCGAGGCAGGCGGTGTCTGACTGACCGTGCGGGATCAGCGGCCACATCTTGTCGAGGTCCGAACCCAGCAGTTCGGATTCCATCGTGCGGCGGCGCGCGTTCATCCAGTTCACATTGCCACGAACGGTGTTGATTTCACCATTGTGAGCGACAAAGCGGAACGGGTGCGCCAGCTTCCAGCTTGGGAACGTGTTGGTGGAAAAGCGCTGGTGCACCATGCCCAGTGCCGAAACGCAGTCAGGATCGCGCAGATCGTCGTAGAACGAGCCGACCTGATTGGCGAGCAGCAGCCCCTTGTAGACAATCGTCCGGGTGGAGAAGCTTGGCATGTAAAGCTGCGTTACGCCCGGCAGGTTGTGCTTTTCTGCCATCATCGCCAACGGGTTCTGGGTCTGCTTGCGGATGGCCAGCAGCTTGCGCTCAAACGCTGCCTGATCAGGTGTATTGGCGCCGCGCTTGATGAAGCACTGGCGGATCACCGGCATCGATTCGATCACGGTCTTGCCAAGGCCGTCCATCGTGACGGGCACATCGCGCCAGCCGATCAGTACATCGCGCCAGCCGATCAGTTCCTGGCCTTCCTTGGCAATGAACTTCTCGAAAAACTCGGTCACGAACAGGCGCGCAGCTTCGTCCTGCGGGAGGAAGCACATGGCCACGGCATAGTCGCCCGGCTGCGGCAGCGCGCGGCCTTCGGATGCGGCCCATTTGCGGAACAGCGGATCGGGAATCTGGATCAGCAGGCCTGCGCCATCACCCAGCAGCGGATCGGCGCCTACCGCGCCGCGATGATCAAGATTGCGCAGAATTTCAAGCGCCTGATCCACGATGCCATGACTTTTCTGGCCTTTGATATGAGCGATAAAGCCCACGCCACAAGCGTCATGTTCGTTACGCGGATCGTACAGGCCCTGAACCGGCGGAAATCCCATCTCGATGATCGTCCTACATCCAAAAAGAGGCAAACCCACGCGAATCACGCCGCTGTGAAGCGACGAAAATTGCGCGAAGTGCCCCCATGACTGCAGGAAAATTATTTTGCAACCGCGCAGGGACGCGAACCGGGCGGTTAATGCCGAAAATACGGATGCGAGATGGCAGAAAGTGCGGACTGTACCGACCTGGACGGCACAATAGATGGCACAGGGGTCATCCTAGCTTGGCGCTTGGCGCCAGGCCAAGCTCATACCAAGGACCGTGGGCCACCAATGATCACCCTTGCGCGGTCATCCTTTGCAGAGTGGCAAGAGCGGCACGCAAGGCACGGTCGGCTTCTTCCGCTTCCACAATCGCGCTGGCAACAGGCGTTTCCGGCTCGGCCAGCGCATCAATCGGGCTGGACGGCGCAGCGCGACCGGGGGATGCCAGCGGCGATCCCGGAACAGGGATGATCGAGGCCAGTGAATCCGAAGCGTCAGCTATTGCCGATGGGCGTTCAAACGGTCGCAGCGAGCCACTAATCGGCGAAGACTGCCCCGGAAAGATCACGACCGGCTCGGCATCATCGCCCGCAGTTTCGTCCAGACCGTCTTCATCGTCGTGGTCCTGTGAAAACTTCAACGCCTGATTGCGATTGCTGCCATTGCCCAGATCGAGCAGCGAAGGATAGCGCTCTTCCGCTACGTCCGGTTCGGCACCGACCTCAGTGGATCGGATGAACTCCGGCGCAGTTTCATCCTGCTCCTCGTCGTCAAACTCGTCTTCGTCGTCCCAAGCGTCGAGCGGCTCGGCCAGTTGCTGCGGGGCGGACCCACCAAGAAAGCGGGCAAGGCCGGGGATATCTTCATCTTCTTCGGCATCGAATTCCGGCACGAACGGCTGAAGCGCTGCCGGGCGCAGTTGCACGACACGTTCGGTTTCGAGTGAAGGAACCGGTTCTTCGGCAACGGCATCTGCATTCGCCGAGTGGAAGCGGGCAAGCGCGGGGGCCTGCTCCGGCGCAACCACCGAAAACCCGCCAAAATCACCGATTGCGCTTTCCGGCGCACTCTCCGGCTCGATATCAGGGACATTTGCAGGTGCAGGCTCAGCTGCGAATGCCTCGACAGTCGGCACAGCATAGGGCGCTGCGGGCGCGACGCTTTGCGGCGCAGCCTCAGACCGCGCGTGGCGACGCCCGATAGCCAGTGCCAATCGCTCGGTAAGCTGGACGAGGCCAAGTTCATCAAGCGGCGTGCGGGCAATCGGCACATGCGCGGCGGCGGGTGCCTGCAACAGCGGCGTCTTGATCAACGGCACAGCAGGCCGATCAGGAGCGGGTGCGGCAACATCTTCAGCCGGGTCAAATGCCTTGGCTTCGACCGGTTCCTCAGCAGGCTCGGCAGCGTCACAGTTGACCTCGGCAACCACCTCGGTGCTTCCCATGAACTCCTGCCGCTCGCCTGTTGCAGCCTCTTCGGCAACGATCTCGGCGTCCTCGAACAGCAAGTCGAGCGCCAGCGGGTCATCGGCAAGCGTCGCATTATCCGGCATGGATGACTGCGTCTGATCGAACTGCTCATCCTCCCATGGGAGACGGCTGACTTCAGCCAGGTCAGCCAGGTCAGCCGATTCAGCGAATGGCGCATCCGCACCGAGAGCGGGGACGGCAGATGCGTCAGCAAAGACGGATGGCGGAGTGACAGCGGCACCTGCAATCGGGTCGCCCAGATCCTCGCTCGGGTTGAGCGGGCGACGGTGCATCGGCTGCCTGGCTGGCGCAGCGGCCTTTTCTTCAGAGCGTCCAAACGAGCGGGCGCGAACCGGAGCTACTTCATTACCGCGCGCAAGGCGGCGGCCAATCAGATAGCCCGCAAGGCCGCCCACGCCCATCATCACGATGGCCACCAGTGCGCGCACGGTGAAGCCCAGCGGCGGCTGTGCAGCAGGCAGGATTTCTGGAATGCCAAGCGCCACAACCGGCCCTTCAAGCAGGGCAGGCGCCACCGCAAAGCTGCCAAGGCTGAGGAATGCCGCAAACCACAATGCGGTCACTGCCGGAAACATGGGGTGCGCGGTGATGGGCTTTGGCTTGCGCTTGGTCACGGTCACTGGCGTTTCGTCCTGCTCTCTTCCCGGTTGATCCCCGGGTCAGTCAAACTCCGCAACGCCGCCTGTCAGGCTGCCACTGCGGGCACTTTGAGACTCGGTAACAGGACTTGGTAAACGGGAAGATAACGCTTCACGTTGTTCGCCCAGTCATGGCTTTCACGCACGAACCGCCTTGCCACCTCGCGGCGCGTGTCCCAGCCATCGCGATTCAACAGCAGTTCCGCCATTGCGCTGGCCAGAGCGGCAGGATCATCGGGCGCAAACAGCGTGCCAGTACCCCCATTTCGGATCAGTTCGCGGTGCCCGCCCACGTCCGATGCCGCCACCAGCTTGCCCTGGGCCATCGCTTCGAGCGGCTTTAACGGGGTTACCAGTTCGGTCAGCCGCATGGCCTTGCGCGGATAGCAAACGACATCGACCAGTGAATAATACCGATCGACCTCATGATGCGGCACCCGCCCGACAAAGCGGATCGCGTCGGCCGCGCTTGATGCCGCTGCCTGCTCGCGCAAGGTCGCCTCGGCAGGGCCACCGCCCACCAGCAGCAACCGCGCATCGGGCACGCGTGCGACGATGGCTGGCATTGCCGCGATCATATCGTCGAGGCCTTCATAGGGGTAGAAGCTGCCAAGGAAGCCGATCACCGGCCCCTCGCCCAGTCCCAGTTCGTCCGCCAATGCCGCATCGCGTGGCAACGGATCACCGAACATTTCCAGATCGACGCCATTGGGCATGATCGCAATTTTCTCTGGCGCATAGCCGCGCGCGATCAGATCCTGCCGCAACCCGTCGCAGATCGTCACCACACGGTCTGCACCACTAACCACTTCGTTTTCCAGCACGCGGGTGAGCCAGTATTTGGCCGAACCTTCGCGCCCTGTGCCATTACCGACGGCTGCATCCTCCCAGAACGCACGAATCTCGTAGACCACCGGAATGCCCAACCTACGCCCGGCCTTCAACGCGGCAAGACCACACAGCGCAGGTGAATGGGCATGGAGCACGTCCGGCCGCCATTCCTGCGCCAGCGCGACGATCCGGTCCGCCAATGCAGCAACTTCGCTCAATTCACGCACCAACGGCAACCCCTGTGCAACTCCCGGCGTGCGGTGGAAAAGCAGGCCGTCCACCTCCTCAGGATCGCTGGTAAGCGCCGCGCTGTGCCGTTGTCCGGTTACCCCGCGCACCTCCAGCCCCATCGTCTGCTGCGCTTTCAGAATCGCACGCGTGCGGAAGGTGTAGCCGCTGTGCAGCGGCAGCGAATGGTCAAGGACATGAAGCACGCGGGTCATCGCCTGCTTCCTGCCAGACAAGCCTTAACGGCCCGTCAACCCCGATAGGCTAGCGGTCTGCGCGCCATGATCGACAAGCTCACGCTCTTCCTGCCGCACATGCTGATGGCAATTGCCGTCTGGCGGCTGTTGAAGCGTAACGATCTGGACGATGATCCGTCGTTGCCCAGCCGCCGCGTGCCGTTCCGCCAAACGCGTTCAAAACCACCCGGCGGTGACGATGCTTGATCTGTTTCTGCTCAGCTTCGTGCTGGCGTTTATTGGCGCAGGCTTTCGGCGGCCATTCATTTTCGTGCTCGCCTACACCTACATCGATGTCGTCTCACCCCAGAAGGTCAGCTGGGGCATTCTGGCACAAATCCCCATATCGCTGATCGCATTCCTGTGCGCATTCGGGGCATGGTTTGTGGCCGAGGACAAGAACGGCACGCGCTTTTCATTGCGCCAGTTCCTGATGCTGATGCTGCTGATCTATTGCGGCATGACCACGCAACAGGCCGATTTCCCGATCGAGGCCGCCGAGAAGTGGTCATGGGTGTGGAAAGCGCTGGTCTTTGCGATGTTCCTGCCGGTCACCCTGCGCACACGGCTGCGGATTGAGGCGCTGACGCTCTTCATGGTGCTTTCCATCGGCGTCATTGTGATCGGCGGCGGTATCAAGACGATTACCGGCGGCGGCGGATACGGTAACTTGCGCCTGCTGGTGGACAACAACACCGGGCTATATGAAAGCTCGATCATCTCTGCCGTGTCCATCGCAGTGATCCCGCTGGCGCTGTGGCTGGCGCGCTTTGGCACGATCTTTCCGCCGGATTGGCGCGTGAAGACATTTGCCTGGGCACTGTGTTTTGCCTGTGCGCTCATGCCCATCGGCACGGGTGCGCGCACAGGTCTTGTCTGCGTGGTCGTGCTCGCCGCGCTGATCCTGCGCACGGCCAAGCGCCGTATGCTGATCGTTTCGCTGATGGCAGCGGGCGCGCTTGTCAGCCTGCCGCTGCTCCCGGCGGAATTCGTCGCGCGGATGAGCACGATTGGAAACCACCAGTCCGATGAATCCGCCTCTACCCGCGTGGCGGTGTGGATGTGGACGCTCGATTTCGTGAAAGATCGCCCGTTCGGCGGCGGCTTTGACGCTTACCGTCAGAACAAGCTGCAATACAATGCGGTCACAGCCGATCAGGCGGGCGACAACAATACCGCGCTGGAATATCGGCCGGTGGTGGACGAGGCCCGCGCCTATCACTCCAGCTATTTCGAAATGCTGGGTGAACAGGGCTGGCCGGGGCTTGCCATGTGGCTGGCGCTGCACCTGCTTGGCCTGTGGCAGATGGAAGTTCTCCGCCGCCGTTTCCGAAAAGAGGAGAGCGAGGCATTCCGCTGGGTCTCGCCCTTGGCTGAGGCCCTGCAGCAGGCTCAGGTCATCTACCTCGTCGGCTCCACTTTTGTCGGCATTGCGTTCCAGCCCTTCTGCTACATGCTGGTGGGGCTGCAATGCGGGTTGTGGGCCTATATCCAGCGCGTAAAGGCCGCAAAGCCTGAACCCTTCCGCAAGCCGCGCACCGCCGGGCAGGCTCCTGCCACCGCTTAACCGCCTGCTTAAACCTGCTTGCACATTGCTGGGCTTGCCGCCATCCTGCCTGCAAAGAGCAAGCAGGAGAGCATCACGCCATGAGCCGGTCCACCCCCGTCAACGAGATCAAAGCCAAAGTCGGCCAAGTCGTCGGCACTTCGCAATGGGTCGAAATCACGCAGGAACGGGTCAACAAGTTTGCAGAGGCTACCGGCGATTTCCAGTTCATCCATGTTGACCCGGAAAAGGCCGCGCTTACCCCCTTCGGCGGCACCATTGCGCACGGCTTCCTCACACTCTCGCTGATCCCGCTGCTGACGAAGGAAAGCGATTGCCCCCGCGCCGAGGGCGTCAAGATGGGCGTAAACTATGGCGGAAACCGCACCCGCTTCCTCGCCCCCGTGCGCGTGGGCAAGCGCATACGCGGACACTTCAAGCTGCTGGAAATGGAAGAAAAACGCCCCGGCCAGTGGCAGCAGACAATGGAAATCACAGTCGAGATCGAAGGCGAAGACAAGCCTGCACTGCTGTGCGAGTGGGTATCGCAGTTCTTCGTTTGATTGGCGACAGGCCACAAAAAGGGCCGGTCGAACACTGTCCGACCGGCCCTTTTTGTATCAAACGCTTACCTCAAGCCACCACGCTCAGCTTGCGGCCCTTGGCCTTCTTCTCATACTTGGCGATCCACTGGTCCACCACCGGTGCGATGTTTGTGCGCCAGCGTGAGCCGTTGAAGATGCCGTAGTGGCCGACTTCAGGTGCCAGAAGATACTGTTTCATGTCGTCGGGCAGGTTCGGCGTCACCTTCAGCGCAGCCTTGGTCTGGCCGATGCCGGAAATATCGTCACGCTCGCCCTCGATGCACAGGATTGCGGTGTCGGTGATTTCGCCAAGGTCCACTGCCTGCCCGCGATGCACCAGTTCACCCTTGGGAAGGGCGTGGCGCTGGAACACCACGTCCACCGTCTGTAGATAGAACTCGGCCGGAAGATCGCAGACGGCGCGGTATTCATCGTAGAAAGTCCGCGTGGCGTCGGCGCTTTCGTCGGCCCCGGCGTTCATGTGCTGGAACAGCTTGTAATGGCTCATCATGTGGCTAGCCATGTTCATCGACATGAAGCTGGCAAGCTGCACGAAGCCGGGATAGACGCGCCGACCCTCGCCCGGATAGTTGGCAGGCACGGTGGTGATGACGTTGTGCTTGAACCACACATGCGGCTTGGTGATCGCGTGGTCGTTGACCGCCGTGGGGCTTTCACGCGTGTCGATCGGCCCGCCCATCATCGTCAGCGTCAGCGGGCGACAAGGGTGCTTGTTGGCCCCCATGATCGCGGTTGCGGCAAGCGATGGCACCGAAGGCTGGCACACGGCCAGCATATGCGCGCCTTCGCCGATATGTTCGAGGAATCCGGTCAGGTAGTCGATATAATCGTCAAGATCGAACACGCCTTCGGCCAGCGGCACATATTTCGCGTCGGCCCAATCGGTGATGTAGACCACACAACGTTCCAACATACGCTCCACCGTGCCGCGCAGCAGCGTGGCAAAGTGCCCGCTCATCGGCGCAACGATCAGCAGGCGCGGTGCATCCTTGGGCAGGCCATCGTGCGTAAACATCTTGAGATCGCCAAATGGGCGCTTGACGACGGTGGTTTCCTTCACTGCACGGGCATGGCCGTCAACATGGACAACCTTGATCCCGAAAGCAGGCTTTCCCCGCGGCGCCGCAGCATGGGCGAACACATCGAGCGCGTTGGCGAAGGTTTGCGATTGGCCCATCCCCGCAAAGGGATTGCGTGGATCGGTCAGCGCGTCGGCGACCATTGAGGCCCAGGCGCTGCTCGCATTCATCAGCGAGCGCTGGATTTCATAAGCTTTGTACAGCACTGCGAACACCTTTTTGTTTGTTGCCCGAACCATGGCCGAAAGCCGGATTGCGGGAGTCGTTAGGCACAGATTGCCTCGATTCGCCCCTTTGTGCAACGCAACAAACATCCGGTCAGGTTGGCACCACACTATTGCCCCCCTTTCGGCAAGGCGTGGCTTCGGCTAGGCGAGGCGCATGGACGAGCAGACCCAGCAGCCTGAACCGCAAACAGTCACGCCAGCCGAACCGGCTCCCAAGGCCCGGACACTCGGCCCATTGCGCATGATCTGGGACGAGGCCGCGCGCTATCCGGGCCGCGTCGCCGCCGCCTCTGCCGCGCTGGTGGTCACCTCTGCCGCCACGCTGGCCATCCCCTCAGGCTTCCGCCTGATCATCGACAAGGGCTTTTCCGCCGGGGCCGATGTGAACGAGCTTGGCCGCTGGTTCCAGTACCTGCTGCTGATCGTGTTGGTCCTTGCCATCGGCACAGCCTGTCGGTTCTACTTCGTATCATGGCTGGGCGAACGCGTCGTTGCCGACGTGCGCCTCAAAGTGCAGGCGAACCTGCTGCGCCTGCCTCCATCGTTCTTCGAGACGAACAGCCCCAAGGAAATCGCCTCGCGCATGACGTCGGACACGGCGGTGATCGAACAGGTCGTCGGCACCACCGTCTCTGTCGCCCTGCGCAACACCATCACGGCCATCGGCGGCCTAGGCTATCTGCTCTACCTCGCGCCAAAGCTGACCGCGATCCTGTTGATCGGCATCCCGCTGGTGGTTGGCCCCATCGTGATCATCGGCCGCCGCTTGCGCAATGTCTCGCGCTCCAGTCAGGACCGCGTGGCCGGCATCGGCGTGATCGTTTCCGAAGTGCTGGGCGCGATGAAGATCGTGCAGGCCTTCGGACAGGAGAGCCGCGAGCTCGCCCGCTTCGGCGAAAAGGTCGAAGCCACGTTCCAGACGGCACTGCGCCGCATCTCGATCCGCGCAGGCATGACATCGATCGTCATCCTGCTGATCTTTGGCGGCATCACCATGCTGGTTTGGGAAGGCGCCATCGGCGTTGCCAACGGCACGATCAGCGGCGGCACGATCTTTGCCATCGTCATCACTGCAGGTCTGGTGGCCGGGGCATTGGGTGCCCTGTCCGAAGTCTACGGCGACCTTCTGCGCGGCGCTGGCGCTGCCGGGCGCCTGAACGAACTGCTGCGTGAAGAGCCTGACATCGCGCCTCCTGCCCGCCCCACCGCGCTGCCGGTGCCTCCACGCGGCCAGCTTGCCTTCCAAAATGTCGCCTTCCGCTACCCCTCGCGCCCCGAAGTGCTGGCACTCGATGATTTCTCGCTCACCGTCGAACCGGGCGAGACCGTTGCCATCGTCGGCCCCTCCGGCGCGGGCAAGTCCACGCTGTTCCTCCTCGCCCAGCGCTTTTACGATCCCCACGGCGGCACCATCCGCATCGATGGCGTACCGCTGACCAGCGCCGACCCCGCCGAGATCCGCGCCCGCACCGCGCTCGTCCCGCAGGACGCCACGCTGTTCGCCGCCTCTGCGCGGGACAACTTGCGCTACGGCAACTGGACTGCAACCGACGAGGCCATCTGGGAAGCCGCCCGCGCCGCCAACGCCGAACAGTTCCTGCGCGATCTGCCGCAGGGCCTCGACACGTTCCTGGGCGAAGACGGCGCGCGCCTTTCGGGCGGCCAGCGCCAGCGCATTGCCATCGCCCGCGCAGTCCTGCGCAATTCGCCGATCCTGCTGCTTGATGAAGCCACCAGCGCGCTGGATGCCGAAAGTGAGCGTCTGGTGCAGGATGCGCTCGACCGGCTGATGAAGGACCGCACGACGCTGGTCATCGCCCACCGCCTCGCCACCATTCGCGCGGCAGACCGCATCGTGGTGATGGACGGTGGCCACATTGTTGAACAGGGCACCCACACCAGCCTCAGCGCTGCCGACGGCCTCTATGCGCGGCTTGCCCGCCTGCAATTTGATGGAATGGCCGCTTAACCCTTGACTTGATGCTGCACTGCGGCAAACCACCGGAGCATCATGGATTCTATCGTCACAGCCATCCTGCTCGGCATCGTCGAGGGCCTTACCGAGTTTCTCCCGGTATCCTCGACCGGCCACCTGATCCTCGCAACGGAGCTGTTCGGCTTCGACCCGCACCAATGGGCCATGTTCAACGTGGTGATTCAGCTGGGCGCGATCCTGGCCGTGGTCGTCCAGTACTGGCGGACGTTCTGGGCTGTCGGCATGGGCCTGCTCAGGCTCGAACCGATCAGCTTGCGCTTCCTGCGCAACCTGCTCGCCGCCTTCATCCCCTCGGCCATCCTCGGCCTGCTGCTGAAGGACTACATCGACGTCCTGCTTGGCAGCCCCTCGGTGGTCGGCTGGGCGCTGGTGATCGGCGGCATCGCCATTCTGGTGATCGAGAAATATGCCAAGCCCGGCGAATTGACCGGAATCGGCCAGCTTCCGCTAAGTCAGGCTCTAGGAGTCGGCTTTATCCAGTGCCTGTCGATGGTCCCCGGCGTCAGCCGTTCAGGCGCTACGATCATGGGCGCGTTGGCCATGGGCATAGAGCGCCGCACGGCGGCTGAGTTCAGCTTCTTCCTCGCCATCCCCACCATGCTCGGCGCAACCACGCTCGAACTGCTCGACAATCGCGAAGCGATCATGTCCGGGACTCTCGCTTCGGGCGGAGTGGGGTGGACGGAAATCGCGGTCGGCTTCCTCGTCTCGTTCGTCGTCGCGCTCGCGGTGATCCGCCTGTTCGTCGCCTATGTCAGCCGCGCGGGTTTCAAACCCTTTGCGTGGTATCGCATCGTGGCAGGTACTGCCGCCATCATCTGGCTGGCAATGCGCTGATTTCACGGCGATAATCGAACGCACCCGAAAACCGTCCACCGCAACAGCGGAACAAAATACCCCGCCCGGAATTGACACCCCATACAGCCACTCACGGCAACAGTTCTAAGGGGTAACATCATGGGTCTTATCATTCTTCTCGTCGTCGGCGGTATTCTCGGCTGGCTGGCCAGTATCGTCATGCGCACCGATGCACAGCAGGGCATCTTCCTGAACATCGTCGTCGGCATCGTCGGCGCTCTGCTCGGCGGCTTCCTGCTCGCCCCGCTGATCGGTGGCGGCAGCATTACGGACGGCATTTCGGCCGGCACGCTGATCGTTTCGTTCCTTGGCGCGCTGATCCTGCTCGCCATCGTCAACCTCGTCCGTCGCGGTTCGGTTCGCTAAGCCGAGACACGAAAAATTCCAGAAGGCGGTTCGCAAGGGCCGCCTTCGCCACATCAAAAGGAGTCACCAATGAAGAGCATCTTCAAGAGCGCCATGATGGTCCCTGTTCTCGCCATGGGCCTCGGCCTCGCCGCATGTGACAGTGCGCAGGAAAACGCAGCCGAAGATCAGGCCGACATGGTCCGTGAAAACTCTGAAGCCGCTGCCGACACGATGGAAGATCGTGCCGACATGATGGGCGGCGCATCGGAAGACGCGATGGAAGCCAAGGCCGATGCCGTCCGCGATGCGGGCGAAGCCAAGGCTGACGCTATGGAGGACAAGGCCGACAAGATGTAAGCTTCGGGCTCACGCTCGAAACTGCCTTGATGGCCAAGGAAAGCCCGGCACTACCCTGGAGGTGCCGGGCTTTTTCTATGTCGGTGTGGCAGCTATAAAGTAGCAATCACTCTCCCAATCATTCTTCGTCATCCTGAACTTGTTTCAGGATCCATTTCTCCCCAAACACCGTCCGCTGGTAAGGTGAGATGGACCCTGAACCAAGTTCAGGGTGACGGCGTGGCTATGTCGGTCGAATGCGCAAACTCTGTTGCTAAACCGCCTCCGCCCCAGACCCGCGCCCCCCGCGCAGATGATACTCCAGCGTCCCGCGCTGCAACACATCATCCACGTCGATCACCGCCGTGTTGGCATAAGTGAACCCCGGCCCCAGCGCGCGATAGAGCCGGTCAAAATCGCGCTCCACCGTCTGGTGATAGAGGTCGGCAAAACTCTCGATCACGAAATATGTCGGCTGTAGGTCGTCGATCACATAATCGGTTCGCATGACCCGGTCGACATTCAGCATGATCCGGTTGGGCGATGCCCCGTCCAGCGCGAACACCGCCTCACGCGGCCCTGAAAGAATGCCTGCACCATAAACCTTCGGCGCCCCGTCCTCGATCACCAGCCCGAACTCTACCGTGTACCAGTAGAGCGCGCCCAGCGCCTTCAGCCGGTTGTACTGCATCGCCTTCCACCCGGCGCGGCCATATTCCTGCATGTAATCGGCGTAAGTCGGATCTGTCAGCATCGGCACATGCCCGAATACATCATGGAACACGTCCGGCTCTTCGATATAATCAAAGCAATCGCGCGTGCGGATGAAATTGCCTGCCGGAAAGCGCCGGTTGGCCAGATGCCAGAAGAATACATGATCCGGGATCAGCATCGGCACCGGCACCACGCTCCACCCGGTCAGCGCGTCCAGTTCTTCCGAGAGCCGCGCGAAATCGGGCACGCCCCCGCGCCCCAGGTCCAGCCGCTCCAGCCCGTGCAGAAACGCGCTGCACGCCCTGCCAGGAAGCACCTCCATCTGCCGTGCATAGAGCGCGTCCCACACCTCATGCTCTTCACTGGTATAGCGCCGCTGTTCCGGCTCCAGCCAGTCCTCTCTCACCCGCGCCGGTCGGCGCAGGGGTGCGGTAAACACGCCGTCGGGCATATCCGGCAGGCGCGTGAAATCAAAAGCAGGGGTGTCCAAGGCTGGCATCAGCTCTCTGATATGGTTACTTATGCAACCAATACCACGCCAAACCCCTTCCGGCAAATCGCCAGCCACATCTCTCCACGCTTGACTTCGCGGTGATTCTATCCCAACGGCCCCACCCTGTGACGGCGGCGTGGAAACGCGCCGCTACATTCGTTTTCAGATTCGCGCGCGAAATTTCAGGATAGAGCAATGGCAAAGCCCACCACCGTCAAGATCCGTCTAGGAAGCGAAGATCAAGTAAGAGCGCATTAGCGCCTTCTCCGTGAAGCCCGTCCCGCCATTTCTGGAACCGGGGCGGTTCACGGTGAGTTCAACGCCAACACCTCAAGGAACGGCGATGAACCAGATCAAGAATATGCTTCGCAAGATGGGCCGCCCTGCAGCGGCCTTTTCGCTTGTCCTCGGCGCAGCCACACCCGCCATGCTCGCCACCCCCACGGTGGCGCAGACCCAGGCTTCCGAAATCGATCGCGCTGTCACCGCACTGCGCGGCATCACCACGCTGCGCGCCAACTTCGTGCAGACCGATCGTTCTGGTCAGACCGTGTCGGGCGTGCTCACCATGAAGCGCCCCGGCAAGATCCGCTTCCAGTATCAAAAGGGCGTGCCACTGCTGATCGTGGGCGATGGCAAGGCGCTGACCATGATCGACTACGAAGTGCGCCAGGTGCAGCGCTGGCCCATCGGCAACAGCCCGCTGGGCGCGCTGCTCGATCCCAACAAGGACGTCGCCCGCTTCGCCAAGCAGCTGCCCACCGGCGATCCCGGCGTGATCAGCCTGCAAGTGCGCGATCCCAAGCATCCTGAATACGGCACGATCACCATGATCTTCGTGCGCAATGCCGGCGCGCCCGGCGGTATGCAGCTCGATTCATGGGTCGCCCTCGATGCCCAGAACAAACGCACCACCATGCGCCTGACCGGCCACCAGTATGGCATCGCGGTGGACGACAAGACCTTCAAATGGACCGACCCCCGCCCTGCCAACCGGCGCTGAGGGGCTAGAGTCGAAGCGGCAGCCAGCGCCCCCGCGAAGGCGGGGGCCTCAGGCCGCAATGCGCAACCTCCAAGGCAACGGCAGCGCTCAACCGCCTGAGGTCCCCGCCTTCGCCGGGGAAGCAAAAGCCGTTGCCATTGCTTGCCACCACCAATCTTCGTCACCCCGGGCTTGACCCGGGGTCCCGCTTCACTTCGCAACGTCAGAAAAAAGCCCAGCCCCGGATCAAGTCCGGGGCGACGATTCGGCAAGTGTTACGTCACCTGAACAACGCCCCTGCAACCCATCGCCACCACAAACCACCTCACCCCCCAACCGTTCACCCCTTGCGACAAATTACGACAAGCCTGTCATAACCGTTCATCAGGGGGCAAGCGAACAGGCCCTAGAACGGTTCTCGACGAGGCGGTCGAGACAGGTTTCCCCCCTGTTGCCGGTCTCCCAATGACCTCTCGTCAAGCGTGACGAACGCGAATGGAACCCTCGGACCAATGCCCCCGGTCCGGGGGTTTTGTTTTTTCATTCGATCTTCGCCCCCTGCGCGGCTGCGGACGGCAGCCTTCTTGCGCTTCCGGTGCTCACGACCATAAAGGTCGCTGCGCGCCGGTTCTCGAAGACCACCATCCTCGCTCACGCAGGGACCAAAGCTCGAACGAAAAATCGCGCCCCAATCCTCCCTGTTTTTCCGAAGGACAAACGGGGAGGGGGACCGCCAGCAAAGCTGGTGGTGGAGGGGTGGATTCATGCGCCGAACGGTATAGTGTGGTGAGGTCATGACCATGATGCACAACCCTCCCCATCCCGGCGAACTGCTCCGCGATGAAGTGATCGAAGCGCTGAACCTGTCCGTCACCGAAGCTGCCAGCCGCCTCGCCATGTCGCGGGTCGCCCTCTCGCGCGTGCTGAATGGCAAGGCCGGGATCAGCCCCGATCTGGCCTTGCGGCTGGAGCAGGCAGGCGCAAGCACCGCGCGCGCATGGCTGGCGATGCAGGCGAACTACGATCTGTGGTGTGCGCGTCAGCATGAGCAGCCAGTGGTGCGGCGGTTGCAGGAAGCGGATAGACCGCAAGCCGCAGTGCCAACGTGACAGAAAACACCTGTTTTACGTGCGCAAAACGGCGGATATTCCAGTAGGCAATTGGAATCGACCCGGCTCACTACGATAACACATGAGCCAAGGGTCATCTGAACCATTATCTAAAAATAGATTAACTATAATAGGAATCATCCTCCCAGCCGCATGCAATAACGTATCATCCGACCCTCGGTGATGGGGGTGATCTTCATAATAATATTTTTTTCCTGCGAAAATATTATTTTTCTCCTCAAACACACATAGGTATTGCCTAAGATTTAGTTTAATTTTTATTTCATCTGGAATTGTGCTGTAAATTTTAATAAAATCATGACCCATTTTTACGCTTCTAAAATTTGTTTGCAGACTTCCTAAGGCCTGTGGACATTTAGGGGATTCCCTTTTTCTGCGAGATCGGATTCAAGACTGGCGAAGGGAGAGCTGGTTTGGATCGACACGGATTGAGCGAC
>NZ_NCII01000096.1 GCF_002256775.1 Novosphingobium sp. 17-62-19
CCGTCCTTGAGGGCGCGGTTGACGAGGCCATAACGCCGCGCATCGCCTCCCCCCAGCAGTTCGCTGAGCTGGCGTTCATTGAAGACCCGATCGCGCAGCACGCTTGCGGATACCTGTTGCGCTAGGCTGGACATAAAATTCTCAATACTTCCTAATAGTGAAAGTTTCAAGAATTTCTCTATCTCTGCCTTTGCGCACCGTTCGCGCTGCAATTGACTCCCTCAGGCGTGCGTCGGCATGTGCTGCCACCATGCAAGCGATCAGAGATAACCTTGGGGAATGGTCACTCCGGCCGGCCTTTCTCGCAGCTTCCGGCAAGATCAAACCGGCAGTTTCCCCTCGTATCGTCCGCGAGGCCTTATCAGAGTTCCATCCCGATTTTGTTCGATAACATGGGCGCACCATCCCACAGCCCGTGCCAGAAGAAAGATTCTGAAAGGTGCGTCGTTGGGCAAGCTAAGCGCTTCGGTCATGGCGGCCAGAGCAAAGTCACAATTCGGATGGAGGCCGGTTAGAGCGAGGACGCAGTCTGCCAATGCTTTCATTTCCTCGGTCGGCATGATGCCGGAAAGCATCAAAGCTGCTCGGGGATCACCATCAGGGTAAAAGTTATGACCAAAGCCCGGCAGCATACGGTCATGCTCAAGCCATCGGCGAATTGCTGGTTCCAGGCCGTAATGGCGGGCATCAACGGCGAGATACCGCAAGGCTTCCCCCGCGCCGCCGTGACGCGGACCGGAAAGCGTGCAGAGTCCGGCGAGCAAACAGGCGGGCAAGGAGGCCCCGGTAGACGCTGCTACACGCGCGGCAAATGTCGAAGCGTTGAGATCATGATCAGTCATCGCAACCAGCGCCTGTCGGATCCGGTCAGATGCGGCGGCGTCGCAACCCCATCCCAGGGCGAGCCTTTCATGGAGCGCGCCGTTACCGCTTGCCGCACCACAGGCCAGCGCCAGATTTGCGACTATGATCGCGGCATCATGCGCCAGATGGTCCGTACCGCAGCCAATGATCGGCTTACCCGTTGCGGCGAGGGCCGCAAGCACTGCGAAGGGATCGATCTCACCCGTGGCAGCGTGCGATGTAAACGCCGGTGGCTGCGTGGTGCCCCACAGCAAGGCGGCGACCTGCTCCAGTGTCGCGCTTTGAGCCAAGGCCATCGCATCCTTCCCGCGATAATAGAGCTTGCCCTGATGCACGGTCGAAAGGCGGGTGGGAATTGCGGGCTCGCCCCAATCCATCGAGCTCACCGCAATCGCGGCAGGCTTGCGACCACGAGCCTTGCGGACCGAAATTTCGCCAATGTCATCGGCATTATAAAGACTTCGACGGCTATCGACAGGATCGCAATCCACTCTGATCCTGCCGCGGCTCGCGTAGGCATAGAGTGTCTGCGGCTTGACGCCCAATCTGGCGAGCGCTGTATCCCGGTCAATCCAGATAGTCATATTGATTATATGTATCAAGATTGATCCTTGGCGCAATCGAGGAATAGGCAGTCGCATCCGTTTGAAAGGAGCGTCTATGCCCGATGACCTTGCCCATTCCATGATCAAGGATCTCATGGCCGCGCTCCACTTGCCCACCGAGGCTGGCTCTCGCTTGTCTTTTGACTGCAATGACCGGCTGCCCTCGTGTTTCCCTGTCTCGGAACTTGCGGCCGCTTCGATCGGGACAGCCGCTTTGGCGATTTCCGAATTGGTCGGCCTTTCGACGAGCGCTCCGCCAGTTTCGGTCTCATTCCGATCAGCGTCGCTTTGGTTTGGCTGGTCCCTCCGGCCGCAGGGCTGGGAGATGCCCAACCCTTGGGATGCAATCGCAGGCGATTACGCGGCAGCGGATGGGTGGATCAAGCTTCACACCAACGCCCCGCATCACCGCGCGTCGGCCTTGTCCGTGCTGGGCTGCGAAGCTTCGCGCGAAAGCGTCGCAGCCGTTGTGGCGACGTGGTCTTCCGATGCTCTGGAAGACGCTATCGTGTCAGCCGGCGGTTGCGCGGCGCGCCTGCGATCAGCTGATGAATGGGCGACCCATCCGCAGGGCCGAGCCGTGGCTGCGGAGCCGTTGATGCTGTGGGACATGCCAGCGGCCCGCGTTGTCCGCGACTGGCGTCCGTCCGCGGATCGTCCGCTTGCAGGTTTGCGCGTGCTCGACCTGACGCGCGTTCTGGCAGGCCCTGTCGCTACCCGCTTTCTGGCTGGATTTGGCGCCGATGTCCTCAGGATAGACCCACCCAATTGGGACGAGCCCGGCGTCATCCCCGAGGTGACTTTGGGCAAGCGATGCGCCAGGCTTGATCTCAAAACCGCCGCCGGGCGTGACACGCTGCTCGCGCTGCTGGGCCGGGCAGACATATTGGTTCACGGCTATCGCAGTGATGCGCTCGAAGGATTGGGCCTGGGAGCTGCGGTCCGGCAAGCCATTTGCCCGGGGCTCATCGATATTTCGCTCGATGCCTATGGGCATCATGGACCATGGGCCGCACGACGCGGCTTTGACAGCCTTGTGCAGTTTTCCTCCGGTATATCGGCGGCCGGAATGGCTTGGCGCAATTCAGCTGCCCCCGTGTCGCTTCCTGTACAGGCGCTCGATCATGCTACAGGCTATCTGCTTGCTGCTGCCGCTGTGCGGGGCCTGATATCAAGGATCGCAAACGCAGGCCCGACACGGGCGCGGCTCTCACTTGCGCGCACGGCCAAATTGCTGGTCGATCACAAATGCGAAGCCTCAGATGCCGAGTTTGGGGGATCAGCCGATGAGGATTTCGATCCTTCTGTAGAGCACACTGATTGGGGGCCGGGGCGGCGTCTGCTTCCTCCGATCAGCATAGGTGGGTTGCGGATGTATTGGCCACGACCAGCCACGCAACTCGGCTCAGTGCAACCCTATTGGGCACAGTGAGCGTCCATTCTGGGGGCGCTTCGCGAAGAGCTGCAAATCGCGGCGATCTGAAAAATCTGCCTTTCAGGTTCCGACGCTTTGCGGCCATTCGCCTATGCGTTAGCGTGAGATATGCATGAGACCTCCCATCTACACGTCGACGCTATCTTGCGCGCCGACCCGCTCCGGTGGTGGCTGCTGGAGCTGGTGTCGCATTTAGATCTGCCAGACTGCTGGATTGCGGCCGGGTTCATCAGAAATGCAGTTTGGGACGCTCTACACGGTCGAAGTCCACAGCCGCCCCTTAGCGATGTCGATGTGATTTGGTTCGATCCTGACCGCATCGAGGAATCTCATGATCGCAAAATTGAAAAAGTGCTACGTGCTGCGGCTCCTTCGATTGACTGGTCTGTAAAGAATCAGGCGCGAATGCACTCCCGCAACTCAGACTCGCCATATCGATCTGCAACCGATGCGATGCGATATTGGCCCGAAACAGCGACTGCTGTCGCGGCGAGGCGACGCGGGAAGGACCAACTCGACGTCGCTAGCCCACTTGGACTGGATGATCTCTTCAACCTGGTGCTTCGTCCAACACCGAGGTTCGCCTGCGAGAAGTTGCCGATTTATCAAAAAAGAGTCGAATCCAAGGCTTGGATTACAGTCTGGCCGCTCCTCGAATGTGCGGAACCTTTTGGCAGCTAAACACCGGCATCAGGATGAGCAAGGCGACGTCGTCGGCGCCAAGCCCTAGTCTAGCCGCTTTGAACTACGCCCCTGCCTGTTTTTCTATCCCCCACTGCTACGACGCTAAATCCTTGTTGAACTAGCCCCTTATCTGCGTCTCTTACTCGTCCCCGTCGAGCCGGACGATCCTGTCCCGCTCTCGCAGCGGGGTATCCGATGGGCGCTGAGCCAGTCCGAATTGAAGCACGGTCACGCGGCGCACGCATGCTGCGCACGGCGATGGGCGTCTCGATTGCGACCTGGCTGGCTGACCCGCAGGTCATCGAGATCATGCTCAATCCTGACGGACGCCTCTGGGTCGACCGGTTGGGCATGGGACTGTCCGATAGCGGTGAACGCCTGACAGCAGCCGATGGTGAGCGCATCATCCGATTGGTTGCCCATCATGTGGGTGCCGAAGTTCACGGCGATGCACCGCGCGTGTCAGCGGAGCTGCCGGAAAGCGGAGAACGGTTCGAAGGCCTCCTGCCACCGGTGGTGGCGGCTCCCACCTTTGCCATCCGCAAGCCCGCCGTCGCGGTATTCCTGCTCGAGGACTATGTCAGTGCAGGAATCATGTGCGCCTCTGCAGCGGACAGGCTTCGTTCGGGCGTTGCAGAGCGGCTGAACATTCTTGTCGCTGGGGGCACTGGCACCGGCAAAACGACGCTCACGAACGCCCTGCTCGCCGAGGTCGCCAAGACCACCGACCGGGTCGTTCTGATCGAAGATACCCGCGAGCTTCAATGCCGCGCGCCAAACCTTGTGGCGATGCGGACCAAGGATGGCGTTGCCTCGCTATCCGATTTGGTCCGCTCGAGCCTTCGACTTCGCCCTGACCGGATTCCGATTGGCGAAGTGCGCGGCGCCGAGGCGCTCGATCTCCTCAAGGCCTGGGGCACCGGCCACCCCGGAGGAATCGGGACGATCCACGCCGGAAGCGCGATTGGTGCCCTGCGGCGGATGGAGCAGCTGATCCAGGAAGCGGTCGTCACCGTCCCGCGCGCCCTGATCGCCGAGACCATCAACCTCGTCGCCGTACTGGTGCGCGACGGCACCGGGCGGCGCCTTGCCGAACTGGCCCGCGTCGACGGGCTGGACCCGGTCACCGGCGACTATCGCCTGATTCCCGCCACCCAAACCCAAGGAGACTCTCTATGATCCATGCCCTCCGGCGCGGCACCAATCGCGCTGCGCTCGCTGCGACTGCTGCTTTCGTGATGGTGGCCAGTGCCACCCCGGCGCATGCCGGTGGTTCGTCGATGCCGTGGGAAGCCCCGCTTCAGTCGATCCTTGAGAGCATCGAGGGGCCGGTCGCCAAGATCGTTGCCGTGATCATCATCATCGTCACCGGCCTCAGCCTTGCCTTTGGCGATACATCGGGTGGCTTTCGCCGGCTGATCCAGATCGTGTTCGGCCTTTCCATCGCCTTTGCCGCATCGAGCTTCTTCCTCAGCTTCTTCAGCTTCGGCGGCGGGGCGCTGATCTGATGACGTCGGCAGACGATATCCCCGGCTTTTATGCCCCGGTCCACCGCGCACTGGCCGAGCCGATCCTGCTCGGCGGTGCGCCGCGTGCACTCGCTATCGTCAATGGCACGCTGGCGGGCGCGATTGGCCTCGGCTTGCGGCTCTGGCTCGCTGGCCTTGCCATCTGGGCAATCGGCCATGTGCTTTCGGTCTGGGCTGCCCGCCGCGATCCGCAGTTTGTCGATGTCGCGCGCCGCCATCTCAAATATCCGACCTGGGTGCGGCCATGATGTCGCTTCAGGAATATCGGACCAAATCCGCCAGTCTCGCAGACTTCCTCCCCTGGGTCGCACTGGTGGGGCCGGGCGTGGTGCTCAACAAGGACGGATCGTTTCAGCGCACGGCGCGCTTTCGCGGACCCGATCTCGACAGTGCCACGCCCGCCGAACTCGTGGCCGTCACCTCCCGGCTCAATAATGCCCTGCGGCGGTTGGGCTCGGGATGGGCGGTTTTCGTCGAAGCGCAGCGCACCGCGGCGCAAGCCTATCCGCAATCCCGCTTTCCCGATCCTGTGTCGGCACTGGTCGACAGGGAGCGCCGCGAACAGTTTCGTGAGGAAGGAGCGCATTTCGAAAGCGGCTATTATCTGACGCTCCTGTGGATGCCGCCGCCCGAGGAAGCGGCGCGCGCCGAAGGCTGGCTCTACGAAGGCAAGGCGTCGACCGGGGTCGATCCCAAGGAACTCGTCAAATCCTTCGCCGATCGAACCGACCGCGTGTTGCATCTGGTTGAGGGATTTATGCCCGAGGCAGCGTGGCTCGATGACGCCGCCACGCTGACCTATCTCCACAGCACGGTATCAACGAGGACGCAGCGCGTCCGCGTGCCCGAAACGCCGGTCTATCTCGACGCGCTGCTGGCCGATGAGCCGCTGACTGGCGGGCTTGAGCCCATGCTCGGCGCCCATCATTTGCGCACGCTCACGATCACCGGCTTTCCGACGGCGACCTTTCCCGGGCTGCTTGATGAGCTGAACCGGCAAGCCTTCCCTTACCGCTGGTCGACGCGGGCAATCATGCTCGACAAGACCGATGCCACCAAGCTGCTCTCGAAGATTCGGCGGCAATGGTTCGCCAAGCGCAAATCGGTCGCCGCCATCCTCAAGGAGGTGATGACCAACGAGCAATCGGTGCTGATGGATTCGGACGCCTCCAACAAGGCGGCTGATGCCGACATGGCGCTGCAGGAGCTTGGCGCAGATCATGCTGGCATTGCTTATGTCACTGCGACGGTCACGGTCTGGGACCGCGACCCGGCGCTGGCGGCGGAGAAACTAAGGCTGGTCGAAAAGGTCATCCAGGGCCGCGACTTCACCTGCACGATCGAAGGCATGAATGCGCTCGAAGCATGGCTCGGATCGCTCCCCGGCCATGTCTACGCCAATGTCCGGCAGCCGCCCATTTCCACACTCAATCTCGCCCACCTGATCCCCCTGTCAGCGGTATGGGCGGGAGCGGAACGGGACGAGCATTTCGGTGACGCCCCCTTGCTTTACGGCAAGACCGAAGGCTCGACCCCGTTCCGTTTTGGTGGATCGATCCGCGCTGCTGCGCTCGGCATGGGCGGCGACTGGCAGGATCTCGGCGGCGCGCTGCATGCCGAGGAAGGCGACAGCGCTGCCGTCGCCCTGCAGCCGCTTGCAAGGATCGACAACACCGGCGAACGCACCTGGGCCGCTGAATGGCTGGCGGCGATGCTGGCCGGCGAAGGCATGGTGATTGACCCTGCTGCCAAAGAGTATCTCTGGTCGGCCCTGACATCGCTTGCGTCCGCTCCGCCTGCAGAACGCACACTCACCGGCCTCGCGGTCCTCCTGCAATCCCAGGAATTGAAACAGGCACTCGCCCCGTATCTCATTGGCGGTCCATGGGGACGGCTGCTTGATGCCGAACAGGAACGTCTGGGCGAGGCGTCTGTGCAGGCTTTCGAAACCGAAGGTCTGATCGGCGCATCATCGGCCGCTGCTGTGCTCGCCTATCTGTTCCACCGAATCGAGGGGCGGCTCGACGGCTCGCCGACCATGATCATCATCGATGAAGGCTGGCTCGTGCTCGACAGCCCGGCCTTCGCCGCGCAGCTGCGCGAATGGCTGAAGACGCTGCGCAAGAAGAATGCGAGCGTCATCTTCGCGACCCAGAGCCTTGCCGACATCGAGACGTCGGCCATCGCGCCTGCCATCATCGAAAGCTGCCCGACGCGCATCTTTCTGCCCAACGAGCGCGCAGCCGAACCGCAGATCGCGCGGGTCTATGAGCGGTTCGGCCTCAATGATCGCCAAATCGAAATCCTGAGCCGGGCTACCCCGAAGCGTGACTATTACTGTCAGTCGCGGCGCGGCAACCGGTTGTTCGAGCTGGGTCTCGGCGACGTCGCACTCGCCTTCAGCGCCGCCTCTTCCAAATCAGACCAGATCCGCATCGCCGAACTTGTCGCAGCCCATGGCCGCCAAGGCTTTGCAGCGGCTTGGCTCCAGAACCGCAGCCTCGAATGGGCGGCCGAGCTGCTTCCTCCCCCGCCGCCCGCACTAACGGACAAGGAAAACCGCCCATGAAAATACCCGTCCTCCGCCGCGCGCTCATGGCGACGGCGATCGCCACTTCGCTGGTATCAGGCACCATGATCGCCGCGCCAGCGCAGGCCCAGTTTGGCGGGATCGTCTATGATCCCAGCAACTACGCGCAGAACGTGCTGACTGCCGCCAGGACGCTGCAGCAGATCAACAATCAGATCCAGCAGATCCAGAACCAGGCGACCAGCCTCATCAACGAGGCCCGCAATCTTGCCAGTCTGCCGGTCTCGACGATCCAGACGCTTCAGCAACAGGTCGACCAGACCCGCCAGTTGCTGAACCAGGCCCAGCGCATCGCCTATGACGTGACCGACGTGCAGCAGGTGTTCAGCGGCCGTTACAAGGGGGCGGCACTGACCGGCGGGCAGGCCCAGATGGTCGCTAACGCCAATGCGCGCTGGCAGGACAGCGTCGGCGCCTTAGAAGACGCCATGAAGGTTCAGGCCGGGATCGTCGGCAATCTGGGTGCGACCCGCAGCTCGATCACGACATTGGTCGGTGCCAGCCAGTCAGCGACCGGGGCTTTGCAGGCGGCACAGGCCGGCAATCAGCTACTGGCTTTGCAAACCCAGCAGCTGGCCGATCTGACCGCCGCCATTGCGGCGCAGGGTCGCGCGCAGTCGATCGAGGCCGCGCGCAATGCCGCGACCGAGGCCGAGGGCCGCGAGCGTTTCCGCCGCTTCCGGGCCCGGAACTGACATGAGCCGGTCGGTCAAGCTGGCGGCAGCCGCCGCTTTTGCCGGATTGCTGATCGCGGTTGCGGTTGTGTCGGCAACGCGGCCGCCGGCTCGGCACGACACGACGACCTATGACGCGGACGAGACAGGATCTCCGAACCCTCACGCCGCAGAACTCAAGCGCTGCAGCACGATCACCATGCCGGAATCGGGATGCGATGCGGTGTGGGAAGCTGAGCGACGCCGATTTTTCCATGGAAGGGACCGGCAGCCATGAATGATACCGGCGTCATCGACCAGTTTCTGACGGTCTTCACCCAGTATATCGACAGCGGCTTCGGCCTGCTTGGCGGTGAGGTCGGCTTCCTGTCGACCACCCTCATTGTCATCGACGTGACCATAGCCGCCTTGTTCTGGGCTTGGGGCACCGATGAAGATGTGCTGCAGCGCCTGATCAAGAAGACCCTCTACATCGGCACTTTCGCCTTCATCATCGGCAACTTCTCCAATCTCGCTGGCATCATGCTCCAGAGCTTTGCCGGGCTTGGCCTGCAGGCCAGCGGTAGCGGCATGGCGATCGGCGATTTCATGCGCCCCGGCGTTGTCGCCGCAACCGGACTTGATGCCGGGCAGCCGCTGCTCGACGCCACCGCCGATCTTGTCGGGCCGGTGGGTCTGTTCACCAATTTCGTGCAGATCCTGATCTTGCTGATCTCCTGGCTGATCGTCGTCATCGCCTTCTTCGTGCTGGCGATCCAGGTCTTCGTCACCATCATCGAGTTCAAACTGGTGACGCTTGCAGGCTTCGTGCTGCTGCCGTTCGCCTTTTTCGGGCGCACCGCCTTCATGGCCGAGCGCGTCCTTGGCCATATCATTTCCTCCGGCATCAAAGTGCTCGTGCTGGCTGTCATCACCGGCATTGGCACGACCCTGTTCTCGCAATTCATCAACGCCGGGATCGGGGTTGAGCCAGACATCCAGCAGGTCATGGCGATTGCGCTCGCAGCGCTGACCTTGCTCGGCCTTGGTATCTTTGGTCCCAGCATCGCCAACGGCATTGTGTCGGGCGGACCGCAGCTTGGCGCAGGCGCGGCAGCCGGTACGGCGATCGCTGCTGGCGCGACGATTGCGGGCGGTATCGCAGGTGCCAAGCTCGCGGCAGGTGCCGCCGGCTCTGCCATAGCGGGCACGGCCACGGGCGGTGCCCGCGCGGCAGGCGGCGCGTCGGGTGCCTATGCAGCCGGAGCCGCTGGCAAAACCGGACGGGCTGCGGCTGCTTCGGGTCTCGCCAATGTCGCAAAATCGGCCGCTAGCAGCGCGGTATCACCGCTTCGCCGGGCCACAGACAGCCTCAAGGCGAACTATGCCGCTGGCAAGGCCGGGACGCCCGCCAATGCGGCAGCGACCGGCGCCGCCGATGGCCCTCCTGCATGGGCCACCGCGATGAAGCGGCGTCAGGCGATGACACAAGGTGCCAACATGGCCTCGCATACCCTCAAGGGCGGCGACAGCCACGGCGGCGGCTCTGGCCCCGACATCTCCGACAAAAGCTGAAACTTCCGAAAAGGATCCGACATGTTTCGACGCCCTTCCATCCGTTACGGGACCAGTCCCGAGCCCGTCACGCGCTATCAACGCGCCGCCCAGGTCTGGGACGACCGCATCGGTTCAGCACGGGTGCAGGCGAAAAACTGGCGGCTCGCCTTCTTTGGTTGCCTTGCGCTTTCGGGAGGGCTGGCAGGCGGTCTCGTCTGGCAATCGGCGCGCGGCACGATCACGCCCTGGGTGGTCGAGGTCGACAAGCTCGGCCAGGCACAGGCCATCGCGCCCGCCGATGTCGATTATCGCCCGACCGACCCGCAAATGGCGTTCCACCTTGCTCGCTTCATCGAGCAGGTGCGCGCCATTCCCGCCGATCCGATCGTGCTGCGGCAAGACTGGCTCAGGGCTTACGACTTCACCACCGACCGCGGCGCGCAGGCGCTCAATGACTATGCGCGCAACAACGATCCCTTTGCCCAAGTCGGCAAGGTGCAGGTCGCGGTCGATGTGTCGAGTGTCGTTCGTGCGTCGAACGACAGCTTTCGCGTCGGCTGGACCGAGCGGCGTTACCAGGATGGCGCACTTCTCGAGACTTCGCGCTGGTCAGCGATCCTGACCACCGTCGTGCAGCCACCACGCACCCCCGATGCCCTGCGCAAGAATCCGCTCGGCCTGTTCATCAACGCCATCAACTGGTCAAAGGAGCTTAGCCAATGATCCGCCCGACGCGCGCCCTGCGCACATCCAATATGCTCTCAGCGGTAACGCTGCTCTGCATCCCTGCCGAAGCCATGGCGCGCGAACAGCGCGCTCAGCCGCATCCAATTCCTGCTACATCGGCGCAGACCGTTGAGCCTGCCGACCCGCGCACCCGTGTTGGCAGGGCCAACGCCGCAGCGCGGGTGGAACCGGAGCGCACCAGCTATTTCAATGCCATCCAGCAATATGCCTATACCGATGGAGCCCTGTTCCAGATTTACACCGCACCGGGGCAGATTACCGACATCATGCTCCAGGAAGGCGAAGAACTCGTTGGACCGGGGCCGGTCGCATCGGGCGATACGGTCCGCTGGATCATTGGCGACACGGTGAGCGGCGCCGGAGCAGCGCGCCGTGTTCACATTCTCGTCAAGCCGACGCGGGCCGACATTCGCACCAACCTCATCATCAATACCAATCGGCGCACCTATCATCTCGAACTCAGTGCGACGAACTCGACCTATATGGCCGCAGTCTCCTGGACCTATCCGCAGGACGCCTTGATCGCCCTGCGGACTGCCGAGGCCGAGCGTGAACGCACGGCACCGGTGGCGTCGGGTATCGACTTCTCAAGCCTGAACTTTCGCTACCGCATCGGGGGCGATCATCCCGGATGGCGACCACTGCGGGTGTTCGATGATGGCCGGCAGGTGTTCATCGAGTTTCCGGGCGACATTGCGAGCGGCGATATGCCGCCGCTGTTCGTGATCGGCGCGGACCAGGCAGCTGAGCTGGTGAACTACCGTGTGCAAGGCCGCTACATGGTTGTCGACCGGCTGTTTGAGCGTGCGGAATTGCGGCTTGGCGCAGGCAACAGTGCCAAGCAGGTTCGCATTGAGCGTGAACGCGCACGCCGCCGGAGCCGCTCATGAACACGCGACCGCAGGATGATGGCGTGCGACCGGTCTCCAACCGGATTGTTGAGGCTGAAGTCGAGGCTGACGTTGAAACAGACGTTGAGGTCGATGCCGAAGGCGACGAGCCTGACGACGAGCGCCCGGTTGCACCGGCCAGCCCGGACGGGTTTCGCCTTGGCGGCGAACCGCCGCGCGTCATGCGACTGTCGCGCAAGGCATTGGCGACTCTTGGGCTCCTCGCCAGCGTCGGGATTGGCGGTGCGCTGATCTACGCACTGCAGCCCCAGAACCACCTGCCAGCAGAGAATCTCTACGACACGAACAGCCGCAACCGCGCGGACTCGGTCAACGGTGCGCCTGCCAACTACGGCGACGTGCCAAAATTAGGTCCTGCACTGCCCGGTGATCTCGGCGGCCCGATCGTTGCCGCGCAGCAGCGCGGGCAAAATGTCCCGATCCCGCCTATTGGCACCGCCCCGGCCGCAGGACAGCCCGATCCGCGGATTGCAGCCGCCGAACAAGCGCGCGAGCGCGCCGCGCAGGAGCGTGACAGCGCCCGGACCAGTCGCCTGTTTCTTGCCGGAGAGACCGGAACGACCGACAATCGGTCTGCAACCGCAGTAGGGCCAGCGCCATCAGGTTCGATACCGGGTGCCGATCCAGCCCAACCGTCTGCACCAACAGCCACTTCAAGCCGCCGCGCATTTCTCGGACAGCGCGGCAACCGCAGCACGGAAAGCCCTGAGCGCATCATGCGCCTTGCATCGCCTTACGTTGTGCAGGCCGGAAGCGTGATACCGGCAGCACTCATAACCGGCATCCGGTCCGACCTTCCAGGTCAGATCACAGCGCAGGTTACGCAGAACGTCTATGACAGCCCCACCGGCCGGATCCTGCTGATCCCCCAAGGCTCAAGGCTGATCGGTGAATATGACAGCGACGTAGCCGCCGGACAGAACCGCGTGCTGCTGGCTTGGGACCGCCTCATCCTTCCCGGAGGTCATTCGATCCTGCTTGATCGCCTGCCCGGCGCTGATGCTGCCGGTATGGCCGGCCTTGAAGACCAGACCAACTATCATTGGGGCAACATGCTCAAGGCCGCGCTCATTTCGACATTGCTGGGGGCTGGTACAGAACTCATTTCGAACGGTGATAGCGATCTCATTCGGGCGCTGCGTTTCGGCACGCAGGACACCATAAGCCAGACCGGCAGGCAGGTCGTGCAGCGGCAATTGAATGTGCCGCCGACACTGACCGTGCGCCCCGGATTTTCGCTGCGCATCATCGTGACTCACGATCTGGTGCTCGAACCGGTGCCTGCAGGAGGAATGCGATGACCCGTCTCAAACTGGCTGATCTCGCCGACGAAAAACCGGTGCGGCTGACCTTGGAGCTCTCTGCACGGCTTCACCGCGATCTGGTGGCTTATGCGCTCGCCGTAAACGGCGGGGATGCCAAAGGTGCGCCGACCGCCGAGCGGCTCATTCCGCCCATGCTTGAGCGGTTTATCGCAACTGACCGGGCTTTTGCCAAAGCGCGCAAGACACCTCAGACGGGGTAACGCTCGTTGATCAGGGTGAAGAACCGTTGCAGCGCCGGATTGTCATTGTCTTCGCGCCAGTAAACCGAAAATTCGAGGCGCGTCGTGCCGTTCTGATCGTGGATATCGCGGAAATGGAGATCCGGCCATGTCACGCCCTGCGAGGCTTCGGTTGCGATCGATATGAAACGACCGACCGACACAATGCTCAGCACGCTCTCGAGGCTGGTATTCTGTACGATGATGTTCGGCCGCCCGCCTTGCCCGGTCAGCCGCGCAGCAAGCAGATTGGCTAGAGTCGGACCAATGCCGCCGCCCGGCACCACGAACACTTCGCGGCGCAGATCACTCCAGTAGATCCGGTCGCTTTCGAGAAGCCGGTGGCCCGAATGCAAGGCGACCATCAGCCTGTCAGACCAGACCGAGCGCGCCAGAATGCCGCTCTCTTCCATCCCCGCCGGTGCCACCGCGACATCGATGGTCCGCGACTGCAAGGCATTCAGCAGCTTTTCGGGAGCGGCTTCCTCGCCATCGAACTGGACGTCAGGAAATCGGGTCAGATACTCGGAGAAGGTCTGCTTCAGATTGCCTGCCATCAGCGAGGAGCTGTAACCGACGGCGAGACGTCCTTGTTCACCGTAGCTGACCGCTCGAGCGGTGGTTTGCAGATTGTCGATGTCGGTGATGATGCGCCGCGCGGACTCCAGAAAGACCTGGCCCATCTCGGTCGGCTCAGCTCCCCGCGTCGAACGCGTAAACAACTTGATGCCGAGTTTGTCCTCAAGTTGCGTAACCCGCAGGCTCAGCGTTGCCTGCTTCATGTTGAGCGCCGTGGCAGCACGGGAAAAGCTGCGGGTGTCTGCGGTCAGAACGGCGTAGCGGAGTTGCCGAACCTCGATCGTCATACTGCTATCGCCCCCCATTCTCTTTCTTGCCGGCATTGATGCGCAATCAGACTGAAATCGCAATATAAATTCGCGGTAGTGGATCGACGTCAGATCTCGATCCGTAAATTTACTTGCCCAGTCAGGCGGATGTCGGAATTTAACTTCAAATCTGTTTGATCTATTTTGGAGACAAATCTTAACGGCGGCGTGGTAAGGATTCGACATGTCGAATGAACCCCGTGCTCCGCGTCTTGCTGTCCTCATCGACGCTGACAATGCCTCCTCCCGTATCGCTACCCGTCTGTTCGAAGAGATCGCCAAGATCGGTGAAGCCAGTGTGCGCCGGATTTATGGCGACTTTTCTGGAACCCGCCTCAAATCTTGGGCAGAGGTGCTTTCAACCCACGCAATCCGGGCGCAGCAAAATTTCGCCTACACCACCGGCAAGAATGCGTCTGACATTGCGCTCGTGATCGACGCCATGGACCTGTTGCATACCGGGCGCTTCGACGCCTTCTGTCTGGTATCGTCTGACAGTGATTTCACAGGGCTGGCGGCACGAATCCGCGAGCAAGGCATCGATGTCTATGGCTTCGGCGAGCAGAAAACGCCCGAGAGCTTCCGCCAGGCTTGCCGACGCTTCATCTACACGGAAAATCTTCTGCCTGAGGCTCCAACCTCGGAAGAGCCCGAACGCGCCGATCTGCGACCTGCGGCAGCCAAACAGGCTCCAAGCGCGGCCGCCCCGCTTATTCGCAAGGCCATCGCGCAGCTGGATGATGACGGTGGCTGGGTTCCCTTGGGCCGAGTGGGCCAACGTCTCGCTGAACTCGCGTCGGATTTCGATCCGCGTACCTATGGTCAGGCCAAGCTCAGCGATCTCGTAGACAAGGCGGGCGCATTTGAATCGCGCCGCACGGGATCGGGCCACGTCCAGATCAGACTTAGACACGTGCCCGCCAAGGGCAAGAAATAGCCTTTGCCGGGATCAGGTTGTCACGATTTCCATTAGCTTGTTGTAGCTGTCCGCTACCCCGTACCGCACGTTGGGCGTCGGGTTCGTTTCTGCCAGCTTGGCGAAAAACTTCTTAGCGCAATCAATCTTTGCGCGTTCAAGATCTCGGAGGGCAAGCGAGGACATCGAACCCTTGGTTTCGGCGACGAAATAGATGTGCTTCACTGCGCCCGCTCGAAATACGATGGCCCAGTCGGGATTGTAGTCGCCAACTGGAGTGGGGATCAGGAAGCCCCTCGGCAGCTTCGCATAGACCTCGACCTCTGCGCTGGTATCCAGCTCCCCAACGAAGTCGCGTTCGACCCCAGAATCCGTGATGCAAAAGTCGAAAACGTGGTTCTTGAGACGCTCGGTTGCTCGGGAAAAATCCTGACCAATCTCGGCGGCGGTAAAAATATCGGCGTCATATCGCTCGTCGATCGGATCATAGACCAACTGCTCGATAAGGTGACCTGCCTTCTGCTCCTTGATCAGCCGCGCGGCCTCAGAGATGAAGTGCTCAGGGTTCGCGCGATACTGTTCGAAGATTGACGGCTCAATGCCAGACAGAATCTCAGCCACCGTTTGCCGCAAGAGATCGGTTGCTTCTGAGACTTTGCCCAGCAGGTCATACTTCACCGACGAACGGGCTGACGCCGCCTTGACAGTTTCATTACGCGTGACGCTGAAACCGGTGCCGTCCCTGAGCTGCTCATCGGTGACCTGATCCAATTGGATCCCCGTCTGGACGGAATACTGCAGCTTGGTCACGCGCAGTTCGCGGTTCAACGCGCCGATGCATTTCTGAATGAGCTCAGCCGTGTCAAACTCGACGCGATAGACAGCCTTGCGGTTGATCCTGCCCCAAAGCTCCTGAAAGGCCCCCTTGTGGAAATTGTCATTGAGCGGGTTCCGCTTGGGCTTACGCCCATCCTCGAACTTGGGGAGCGCTGCATCGCTGTAGACGCTGTCGATCAGGCCAAAGACCTCTGCCTGGTAGGGCACCAAATCTTCATGCAGCGCGGCCAATGTCCCATCAGCCTTGGCTGAGTAGTACACATCGGTGATCTGGTCGGAATCGTCGATATAGTCGTTCTTGATCAGATACCTGTGGATCTGCGTCGCCATTTGATCGGTGACCGTGACCGGACCTTCGGGCGTCTGCAATTGCTTGCCCGTAAAGAACGCCTGGTTGGCCTTCCGGGGCCGTGCCGAGAGGCTTTCGGCAATCTCCTTCTGCAACCCGCCAACGAAGTCGGTATAGCTCTCGCTCGCGATCACCGAGAGAATGTTGATGTCGTGGACGGTAGCCGGGTGGTCCAGCCTATCGCCAAACCGGTCAACGGCCAGGCGCAGACCACGGCCAACTTCCTGTCGCCGTGAAACCATGTTGAGGCTCTGCTTGAGCATGCACATGACGAACACATTCGGATTGTCCCAACCTTCGCGGAGCGCGGAGTGGGAAAACAGGAATCGGACAGGCTCTTCGAACGAGAGTAGCCGCTCCTTGTCCTTGAGGATTAGGTCGTAGGCGTCGCTATCGTCGGAATCGGTCGAACGCGCGCCGAGCTCCGGATCCTTCAGCCGCTTGGTCTTCTTGTCGATCGAGAAATAGCCGTCGTGCGTCTTGGCAACCGGGATCGCCTCGAGATGCTTTCGCCAGGCAACTTCATCAAGCGGGAGTTCGGCTAGCACGTCGGCGACAGCCTCGGCATATTCCTCCTCGAACATTCGGGCGTATTCACCGTTCTGATCGTCGCGGCTGTAGTCCCGGTATTTGGCCACCTCATCGATGAAGAACAGGGAAAGCACCTTCACACCTTGGGCAAAAAGCTGCCTTTCCTTTTCGAGATGCGCGCGGATCGTTTCGCGGATCTGGATGCGGCGGATGTCGCGTTCGGACAGGTCACCATAAGCCTCGCCGGCCTTGATGATGATGCCATTGGTAAACTCCACCGTGTCGGCGGTGGCGTCGATCTGTGACACGATGAAATCGCGATACTGATCCAGACCACCAGAAAGGTCATAGAGGTCATCGCGGAACTTAAGGCGCTTCATGCGGCGCTTAATCGTGCCGGTGGTGTCCTTGATCTCCATCTCGAAGCGGGCAAAGGGGCCGCCCTTGCCGCGGCCGACAGTCTCGATGCTCTCGAGATAGAGATAGGCCGTCGTGCCAGTCAGGCCTTTAAGCGCGATGCCGCGCACCTGAATCTTCTTCACCAGTTTCTGGTTATAGGCATCCAGCGCATCGAGCCGATGGATCTTGGTATGCTCGGTCCGGTGCGTTGCGGAATAGCGCAGCACGAAGAGCGGGCGGAACTTGGGCAAGGCCTCGACAGTGGCCTTGCCCTCCATCTTCTGCGGCTCATCGAGGATGAGAATCGGCCGGTTGGCAGCAATCACATCGATCGGTTTGCGCGACTGGAAATCATCCAGCGCGTCATAAATCCGGCGGTTATCCTTGCCGCTGGCGTTGAACGCCTGGATGTTCATCACCATCACGTTCAACCCGGCATCGGATGAAAAGCTCTCCAGTTCGTGCAACCGCTTCGAGTTGTAGATGAAGAAACGCGCCTTCTTGCCGTAGGTCTCGGTGAAGTGCTCTGCCGTGATCGCCAGCGATTTGGCCACGCCTTCGCGGATGGCGATGCTGGGTACAATGATGATGAACTTCGACCAGCCATAGCGGCGGTTCAGCTCGAACATCGACTTTATGTAGCAATAGGTTTTGCCGGTGCCGGTCTCCATCTCGATATCGAGATGAAGCTGGCTGACCGCCGCCATATTCTTCAGATAGGCTGCTGGCGCGGGCACCGCCTTGCCCTTGGTGTCACGGGTGACGAAGCTGTGAAGCGAGGCAGACTGCGGCAGATTCTGGCGCCGCTGCACAGACTTGATATTGTCGAGCAGCTGCGCTTCGGTCAGCGCAAAGTCGGTATTGCGAAACCCCTCGTCATCGAACGCTTCCGCCTGATTGCGCTTGCCTGGATCGATCCGGTAGGTCGGGCCACTGGCATAGGGCTGACCCGCAAAGCAATCCACCACGGCATCGACGGCCAGCGTCTGGTAAGGCTGAACCTTGAACTTGAGCTTCATGGCCATGGGTCAGATAGCCTTCAGCTCGGTGCTGGGGGAAAGCTGGCGGAAAAGTTGTTCTGCGTTGATGCGGTCGGCATCACGGGCGAAGCTGGTGTCGCGGAATACGGCACGCAACGGCGCGCGGGCCGCGATGTCCTTCACCAGATCATCGGTAACACCAGGTTCGAAGCAGGCGATCAGCGCATTGCCATCGACCGAGTACACAGTCTTGCCTTGCAAGGTTTCACGGTTGATCGGCAGGGACAGTTCCACGCCCCAGTCAATCAGCACCTGGAACAGCAGATCCTCGGCGGCGCGGTCTGGCTTCACGCTATCAACCTGACCAAACAGCTCGTCCTGCTTCACCTCGTCCGGGCGGTAGTAGACGTCGGTCATGTTCGAACTGTCGACTTTCAACACGCGAAAGCCGACGTCCTTGCTCCAACCTTCATCGCAGTTGCCCTTGAGCGCCTCCGAACCAGCGCGGCGAATACGCTCCTTCGTGACCTCAGACAAAATGTGTGGCTTATCTAATTTATCCAGAAATTTAAGGGCACCTCGAAAAATAGGACTTCCCTGACCGGGTAAAATCGGATTCAGAGTTTGGCGTGATTGGTGCAGGACTTTGAGATTTTACGATGAAC
>NZ_NCII01000097.1 GCF_002256775.1 Novosphingobium sp. 17-62-19
CATCAAGAACGAAATGGTCCCCGGCACCGAAGGCGGCTTCTCGCGCTATGGCGCCGAGGCTGGCTCGGTTTACGACGTGGCGATGAAGCACAAGGCCGACGGCACGCCGACGGTGGTGATCGCAGGCAAGGAATACGGCACCGGCTCCAGCCGTGACTGGGCCGCCAAGGGCACCAACCTGCTGGGCGTGCGCGCGGTCATCGTCGAAAGCTTCGAGCGCATCCACCGTTCGAACCTGGTCGGCATGGGCGTGCTGCCGCTGCAGTTCAAGGAAGGCCAGAACCGCACCTCGCTGGGCCTGACCGGTGACGACACCTTCACGATCAAGGGCGTGGCAGGCCTCCAGCCACGTCAGGACGTGGAAGTGGAAGTGACGCGCCCCGATGGCACCAAGCTGACCTTCACCGCGCTGTGCCGCATCGATACCGCCAACGAAGTCGAATACTTCATGAACGGTGGCATCCTGCACTATGTGCTGCGCAAGCTCGCTTCGTAAGGAGCAGCTTCAGAGCCAAACAGAAAAGGGCGCGGGGACTTCGGTCCTCGCGCCTTTTTCTTTGGTGATTCTGTCGTTTGCAAACACATATCGTCATTGCGAGGAGGCACAGCCGACGAAGCAATCCAGAGCGTGATGCACGACGCTCTGAATTGCTTCGCTGCGCTCGCAATGACGATGTAAAAGGGTGGGGGTCTGTTCGTCCCCAATAGACCGCCAACACCGATTCAGACGACTGAACTACACCCGCTGCACTCAGGGTCACGCGCTATGCGCATCGTGCGCAGCGAGGGCTTGAGGCCGTCCAGCACGTGCAACTGGCCCCATTGTGGATCGCCCAGCGTCGAGACACCTTCCAGCAGCACCCGCATCGCTGCCATTGCACCGAACGCTCCGACCATGCCGACCATCGCGCCCAGCACGCCCAAATCGGCGCAGCTGTCACAATCCTCGGCATCGAAAGCATCGCCCACAAAGCAACGATAGCAGGCGTGGCCTTCACGATGCCCGGCGAAGTTCGCCACCTGCCCCTGAAAGCGCCCCAGCGCCGCGCTGGTGAGCGGCACACCCGCCTTCACGCAAGCGTCCGAGACAGCAAGGCGCGTGGCGAAGTTGTCGCAGCCATCCAGTACCACATCGGCCCCGGCAATCAGTTCTGACGCGTTCTTGCGCGTGATCCGGGTGACATAAGCGGTGACGGCCAAAGCAGGATCAAACGCCGCCAGCCAAGCTGCGGCAGCCTCGGCCTTGGGCTTGCCAATATCGGCCTCGGAATAGATCGTCTGGCGTTGCAGGTTGCTCGCCTCGACCACATCGTCGTCTATCAGTGTGAGCCGCCCTACGCCTGCACCTGCGAGGTATTGCAAGGCAGGGCTGCCGATGCCGCCCATGCCCACCAATGCGACGTGTGAAGCCGCAAGCCTTGCCTGTCCCATTGCCCCCACTTCGGGAAGGACGATGTGGCGTGCGAAGCGATCTAGGCGGTCAGGCGTCATGTGACGCAGTTAGGGCGTCAGACAGGAAAGAGAAAGAGGTTCGCGCGGAGGCGCAGAGGAGAAGGAGGCCGCAGAGGCGTAATTGGCTTCGGTCACTGAAGCCCATTGGCGACAGGAGAGCATTTGCCAGCGGGTGCGCCGCAAGCTTTAACTCTTTGCGATCTCTGCTTCCTCTGCGTCTCTGCGCGAAACCTCGTCAGTCTTCCAGCTGCCGCAGCAGCGTGCGCACATCGCCGTCCATATCGGCATCACGCGTGCGCAGTTCCTCGATCAGGCGCACGGCATGGATCACGGTCGAGTGATCGCGTCCGCCGAACTTGCGGCCAATTTCGGGGTAGGAACGCGGGGTCAGCACCTTGGCGAGGTACATGGCAACCTGACGCGGGCGCACGACCGCGCGGGCCCGGCGCTTGGAGCCCATCTCGGTGCGGTCTACCCGGTAAAACTGGCAGACCGTGCGCTGGATTTCATCGATGGTGATGCGGCGACGGTTGGCCGAGAGGATGTCGGTCAGCTGTTCTTCGGCCAGTTGCAGCGAGACCGGCTGGCCGGTGAGCTGGGCATAGGCGATCAGCTTGTTGAGGCCGCCGACCAGTTCGCGCACGTTGCGGTTGATCGTGCGGGCAAGGAACTCGATCACGTCTGCGGGCACTTGCGTGCTGTTGAAACGGGCAAGGCGATGTTCGAGGATCTTGCGGCGCAGTTCGATGTCCGCGGGCTGGATGTCCGCCACAAGGCCCATCGACAGGCGCGAAAGCAGACGCTGTTCCACGCCATCCAAGGCCTGCGGCGCACGGTCAGCGGCGACGATCAGGCGCTTGCCCGCGCTCATCAGCGCATCGATGGTGTGGAGGAATTCCTCCTGCGTCGAGGCCTTGCCGATAATGAACTGGATGTCATCGACCAGCAGCATGTCAAAGCCGCGCAGACGGGCCTTGAACTCGATCATTTCGTTCGAGCGCATGGCCTGCACGAATTCGATCATGAAGCGTTCGGCCGAGCAGTAGAAGATGCGCGCGCCCGGTTTGTTGGCGGCAAAGGCGTGGCCGATGGCGTGGAGCAGATGGGTCTTGCCCTGCCCGGTCGAGCCTTTGAGGTAGAGTGGCGAGAACTGCGGCGTTTCAATAGCGGCCATGCGCTGTGCGGCGTTTACAGCCAGGACGTTGGCAGAACCGGGCACGAATTCGGCAAAGGTCAGCGATGGATCGAGCCCGGACATCGCCGTGTCCATCATGGCCGGGCCGGAATTGTGATGCCCCGCATGGCTATGTGAAGTCATGCGCACCGGAACCGAGGATTCAGCCCCAACGCGCAATTCTGGCATCGAGCGGCGGCGCGGGTGGACGGTGATGCGCACCTGACGCACCTCCGAACGGGCGATTTTCCAAGCAAGGCTGAGGCGATCGGCAAAGCGATCCGCGACCCAGTTCGCAGAGAACTCGGTCGGCAGAAACAGATCGAGCGTGCCGGTTTCCTTGCAGAACGCGCCTAGCTGGATCGGCTTGATCCATTGGGCGTGCAACTGCGAGCCGAGATCCTTTTTCAGACCCTGGCTGATGTCAGACCAGTCTGCTGCCAGATCCAGCGCTTCCTGGTCCTCGATCATCGTATTGTCTTTGCCTTTCCTGCCAGCAGAAGTGCTGGTTGCAGTATTGCGGTCGATCCCGACCTGAAGAGCGCTTGCCGAATTGCCTGCGGCTCCCACTGCGTATTCGTCTATTTTCACCCGCCGCTGCCCCGACTGCCTTAGCCTGCACGCCCCAATGGCTTGCAGGCACGAATTGTCCCGCCCTGCCGCGCTCATTGGTGCAGCAGGCCCTGTTCGAAAAATTTCAGTGACGCCGACTAACAGTGATTCCCGCTGCCGGTCCGCTCTGTCTATTGGCGGATGGGGTATTCGCGCAAGCGGGGGAGGCGCAAAAAAACTGAAATAAATGCCCTTGACTCGATAGAACCCGCAGAGATGCGTTAAGGCACTGTAATTTAAGTATTTTTACTTATGCGTAGCACTTAAGCAATGCGAATCGCGTAGTTTCCGTGACTTGCTGCGGCTGCACACTGTAACAATGCAGAGCAGTGACATAAATCCGCAGCACAAATGAAAAGGGCCGGCGAAGCAATCGCCGGCCACGTTCCATGTTTGTGCCGTTCCAACCTTCAGATCACCACCATTCCGGTGTGTGAGTCATCCAGATAGGTCCGAAAAGGGCGAATCAGAGAGCGGCGACGCGCTTCGTCAGGCGCGACATCTTGCGCGCGACGGTGTTCTTGTGAAGCACGCCACGAGCAACGCCACGAGCCAGTTCAGGCTGTGCAGCCTTGAGCGCTTCCGCAGCAGCCGACTTGTCACCACCTTCGAGTGCGGATTCGACCTTCTTGACGAAAGTGCGGATGCGCGAAAGGCGGTTGCCGTTGATTTCGGCGCGGCGGTCATTGCGACGGATACGCTTACGGGCTTGCGGCGTGTTGGCCATGGTTTTCCTGTTTCTCGTGCCTTGGCGGGCGCACAGGGCGGCCGCGTGAATTCTCATGGGTTGGCGGGATGTCCCACCGGAAAGCGCGGCCCTTAACGTTGACTGTGCGAATCGTCAACAGATTCGGCGCGTCACCGGACAGGATGCAGTTCAACGCGCAGGCCATCGCGCGGCTTGGGGATCGGCCAAGCCTGCCATTGCGGCTCTGCGCCGGGCTGCATCGTGATTTCAAAGCGGGTGAGGATGTGATTGGCCAGCAATTTCACCTGCATATAGGCAAAGTGCAGGCCCAGACACATATGCGCGCCGCCGCCGAAGGGTGCCCAGGCATATTTGTGCCGCGCGGCGACCTTATCGGGCGTGAAGCGCATCGGATCGAAACGCTCTGGCGCGTCCCAGTGTGCCGGATCGGCATGAACGGCGGCGGGGCTGATGCCGATGGGCGTGCCTGCCGGGATATCATAGCCGCCAAAGCGGAAATCACGCAGCGCGCGGCGCGGCATGTTGGGCACCGGCGGCATGAAGCGCAGCGCTTCCTTGAAGGCCATTTCGGTCAGGTCCATCCGGCCGAGGTCCTCATAGGCCAGCGGAAGAGCATCCCCGCCGGTCACCGCGCGGGCCTCGGCGCGCAGCTTTTCCTGCCATGCGGGGTTCTTTGCCAGTTGCCAGAACAGCACCGTGGCCGAAGACGTGATTGTATCGTGCGCGGCCATCATCAGGAAGATCATGTGATCGACCACGACGTCTTCGGGCAGAAGCGAGCCATCGTCTCGCGTGGCCAGTGCGAACTGGCTGAACATGTCCTGTCCCGGGCTGGCGCGGCGTTCACGCACCAGACGCCCGAAGTATTCGACCATCAGCCGCCGCCCGGCCACGCCCCGGCCCATCTTGGTAAAGGGCAGCGGCTTGCGCACCACGCCGACCGAGGCCTGCACCATGTCGACGAAGGCCTTGTTCAGCCGGTCAGCCTCTGGCCCCAACGGCAGACCGAGGAAACTGGAGGCGGCGGTATCGAGCGTCAGCGCCTTGATGGCATCGTAGAAGCGCATCTCGCCGCCCCACGTGGCCATGGCCGAGGCAATGCCGGTGTTGAGCACCGAGCAATAGGCGCGCATTGGTTCGGGCTTGAACGCGATCGACAGCGCGCGGCGGTCAACGCGGTGCGCATCGAAGTCCATCAGCATCAGCCCGCGCGGGAACAGCAGGTTGAGCACCGGTCCCCAGCCCTGTTCGTTCGAGAACAGCTTGTCGCGATCGAACAGCACAAGTTCGTTGGCATCCGCACCGATCAGGTTGACCCCGCGCCGCCCGAAGCTGCGCGTGCGGAACACCGGGCCGTAAGTATCGACCATGCGCTTCTGGAAGCCCAGCGGGTCGGCCAGTTGCATCATGGTGGTGCCAAGGACGGGCCAGCCGTCCTCACCGGGGATATGGTCGAGCTTGCTGTCGTCGCCCAGACGCACCCAGTGCGGGTTGGCGCGTTCTGTGTGCAGGTTCGTGCCGATTTCCGGTGCAAGGCTGGCCATGGTATCTCCCGGTTTGCGATTTAACCGGTCAATTAACACGCCTGTCAGCAGCGGCCAAGCCCGTTGTTCAGATCCAGCCTGCAAGCTCGCGCCGGGTCAGCGATTCAAGCATGTCCATGCCCTCTGGCCCAGCGTTGAGGCAGGTGAGCGTGGCGAAGTGGGTGCCGCCAGCCTGCTCGAAGTCTTCCTTGCCCCGGATTGCCAGCTCTTCCAGCGTTTCAAGGCAATCTGCCGAGAATGCGGGCGCGGCGATGGCGATGCTGCGGGTGCCCTTGGCCGCTTCTTCCAACAGCACGGTGTCGGTCGCAGGTTCGAGCCACTTGGCACGGCCAAAGCGTGACTGGAAGGTGGTTTCGATCCGCAGGCCGGGGTGGCTCTGGGCAAAGCGCTCTGCCAGCAGGCGCGAGGTCTTGCGGCAATGGCAGTGGTAGGGATCGCCGAGGTAGAGCGTGCGTTCGGGCATCCCGTGGTAGCTCAGCAGCAGCAGTTCGGGCGTGAAGGCCAGCGCCGCCATTTCACGCGCCATCTGTGTGTGCAGCGCGCCGATGAAGGCCGGATTATCGAAATAGGGCGGCAACGTGCGCAGCGCAGGCAGGCGGCGGCGGGCCTTGATCCAGTCCGCCACGGCATCAAGCGCCGAAGCTGTGGTCGCGCCGGAATAGTGCGGATAGAGCGGGGCGACCAGAATACGCTCACACCCGGCGGCCAGCAGCGCGTCAAGCTCCTGCGCCATTGCGGGCGATTGATAGCGCATGGCATGGCGCACGATCACCGCATCGCCCAGCCGCTCCTGTAACGCGCGCGCCTGTGCCTTGGTGATCGCGGCCAGAGGCGAGCCGTCCTCGCTCCATACCTGCGAATAGGCGTGGGCAGACTTCTTGGGGCGGGTGTTGAGGATGATGCCGCGCAGGATCGGCTGCCAGATCAGCTTGGGAATCTCGACCACGCGAGAATCTGACAGGAACTCCTTGAGGTAACGCTTCACCGCCGGAACATCGGGCGAGTCGGGTGTGCCGAGGTTGACGACGAGAACGCCGACCTTGCCGGTAAGCACATTCGGGTGATCGGCAGGGCGCTGCATCGGAATCCTTAGTGGAGAGGCTCAGAGGCCTTCGGAAATCAGTGGCAATCGTCGGAAACGCACGCCTGTGGCGGAGAACAGGGCATTGGCGATGGCAGGGGCCACCGCGACCATGCCCAGCTCACCGGGGTCGAACGGGTCTTCGTTGCTGTCGGCAAAGGCAATATCAACCTTGGGGCAATCGGCAAGCAGGGGTAGCCCCAATTGCGCAAGCCTGCCCGCGATGGGCCGGCCTTTGGCATAGCCGCTGGCCCCGCCGACCGCATGGGCAAGGCCGAACATCAGCCCGCCTTCGATCTGCTGACGGGCAAGGCTCATGTTCACGATGCGGCCAATGTCGACATAGGCGCTGAGCCGCTCAACCCGCACCACGCCCGCTTCCTGCCGTGCGGTGGCAACGACCGCGATCAGGCCCTTGCGGACTGCGCCACTGCCGGTGGGCAGTTCCATCTGGTGGCAGGCGATGCCCTGCCCGGAAGCCTCGATTCCGCCGCCCCACTGCGCCAGTCGCCCAGCCCCTTGCAGGCAGGCAACGAGGCGCGGCTCGCCCTCAAGCATGGCGACGCGGAACGACAGCGGTTCCTTGCCCGCTACGTCGGCCAGTTCATCGATGAAGCTTTCGGTGAAAAAGGCAGTGTAGCCATGCGCCTGCCCCCGGAACCGCGCGGTGGGCTGGCGTAGAGTGAGCGGCACTTGGTCCACCGCCTTTTCGGGGATATGGTAGAGCGGCATTGCGCCTTCGCAGGCCATTGGGTCGGATTGGTCTTGCAGATCGAGTGCCTGCTGCACACCCCAGCCATCGAGCAGGCGCCCCCCCGATTCGATGGTAGTGGCCGGAACCGCCAGCCGCGCCCGCCAGCCCAGTATGCGCGTCTTGTCGAGGCTCAGCGCACCATCCAGTTGCGCCGAAAGCGGGGTGCGGGGAATGCCTGCCAAGGCTTCCTGCCAGCGCGAATAGGTAAGTTGCACAGGCTTGCCGACGATCTTGCAGATCGTGGCCACTTCGGCAGCGATGCGCGTATCGAGCCGCGCATCGAAACTGCCGCCTGCTTGCATCGGGTAGACGACCACGTCGGCCCGATCGACATGCGCCGCCCTTGCCGCTGCGCGCCGCGCGCGTTCCGGGGCTTGTGTCGCGATCCACAGTTCCAGCTTGCCATGCCGCATCCGCGCGGTGGCGCTGGCGGTTTCGAGCGGGGCGTGGAACGCTGCTTCGACATCGTAGCGCGCCGTCAGCGAGGGCTTGGCCAGCAGCGCATCGGGATCACCTTCGCTGAACAGGCGTGTCGGATGACCCTTGGTCAGCGCCTTATCGAGCGCGACGAGCACCTTTTCGCTATCGGCAATCGGGCCGTCCGCCTTGAAGCGCGGCTCCATTGCGCGCACCGCCTTGTCCGCCGCGTGCCAGCCGGTGGCAACGGCAGCCAGCCAGCGCTTGGCTTTGACCACGGTAACAAGGCCGCGCACCCCGGCTGCGGCCTGCTTGTCATAGCTGGACAGCACGCTCGCACCCTGCGGCCCGTGGGCGATGGCGGCGAAGACCATGCCGGGCAGGCGCACATCACCCGCGAAGGTAAAGCTGCCATCGACCTTGGCGGGCAGATCGAGCCGGGGATGGCGCGGCGGAGCGCCTTCGGGGAACTGGCCGGGAGCCTCACGCGGCGGTTCTGCGCGCAGGACGGGGACCGAGGGCGGATCGTAGTCCACCGCCGTATCGAGCAGTTCGGCAAAGGACAGGCGCTTCTTCCCATGCGTCACGAAGCTGTCCTTCGTGTCGCACTCTTCCCAACCGACGCCCCATTTGTCCGCCGCCGCCTGCGCCATCATCGCGCGCAGGGCCGCGCCAGCCTCGCGCAAGGGAGCCTCGAACGCGGCAAGCGCGGTGCCATCGGCGGTGACCATCAGTGGGCCGCGTTCGGCTTGGAGCCGGGCCAGCGTGCCATCCGCGTCCGCGCCCAGCGAAGCGAAAGCGGGCATCCACAACGGTGCCCATTTGGCCGACAGCACCGGATCGGCATAGGCCGGGCTGATCGGCGCGGCTTCCACCGCAACCTTGCGCCAATCGGCGCCCGCCTCATCCGCGACGATCTGCGCGACGAGCGTGGTGATCCCCTGCCCCATCTCGCACAAGGGCACAGCGACAGTCAGGATGCAGTCTTTCCCACCCTTGATGCGTCCCACTTTCAGAAACGCATCAACGACATGCTCGCCCTTGCCCGCCACCAGCGGCACGCGATAGCGCCGCGGCAGCAGTGGGAAGGCGATGAGCAATGCGCCCCCCACCCCTGCGCCCACCAGAAGCCCTCGCCGCGTCAGGCGCATGGGCCTCAGCGCTTCCCGTCAAGCCATGTGAGCACCCCACGCGCGATGCTCAGGAAAGCCTCGGCCTGCGGGCTGTCTCCGGCGGCAGGAGGGTTGCCCGCGTCGCTTTCGCGCCGGATCGCCATGTCCAGTGGCACGCGGCCGAGGAAGGGCAGCTTCATCACTTTGGCCGCGGCTTCCGCACCGCCCACGCCGAAGGGATCGCTCTCCTCGCCGCAGTGCGGGCAGATGTAACCGGCCATGTTCTCGACCATGCCGATCAGCGGGACCTGCCCCTGTTCGAACAGGCCGATGGCGCGCGTGGCGTCCATCAGCGCCAGATCCTGCGGGGTGGAAACGATCACCGCGCCTGCCGGCTTGTGCTTGGCCAGCATGGTCAGTTGCACGTCGCCCGTGCCCGGCGGCAGGTCCACCACCAGAATCTCGACCTCGCCCCAGTGCGCATCGATCAGCTGGTTCAGCGCATTGCCCGCCATTGGCCCGCGCCAGGCAATCGCCTGCCCCGGCTGCACGAGATGCCCCATCGACAGCATCGGCACGCCATAGGGCGAGGCAATCGGAATCATCTTGTTGCCCTCGGCCTCGGGCTTGCGGCCTTCGGTCGAAAGCAGGCGCGGCTGCGAGGGGCCGTATATGTCGGCATCGACCAGCCCCACCTTGCGCCCCAGCCGGGCCATTGCCACCGCCAGATTGGCCGAGAGCGTGGATTTGCCAACGCCGCCCTTGCCCGATCCCACAGCGATGATGACGCGCGCCTTGCGCTCTGCCGTCATGCCCAGCCGAAGGTCGACCACGCCCGCTTTGCGCGCCGCATCGCGCACGGCCATTTCCAGTTTGTCTCGGTCCAGCCGTTCCAGCCCGCCCACTTCGAGCATGACCGTGGCCTGATCGCCCGCCAGCTTTAGCGATTGCAGCCGGTCTCCGGCCGCTTGTTCAAGCGCTTCACGCAGCGCCGTTTCCTCAATGCTCACGCCATTTCCCTGCTTTGCTCGGCAACCGAGCGGTTTCCCTGCCCCTAGCAGATGAATTTTCGGGAATGGACACTGTTTTTCGCCGCAAGGGTTCCTATAACGAAGACATGACAGATTTGGGTGGACTAATCGCGCGTATTGGCCGGGAGAAGGGCCTTTTCATGACCGGCAAGAAAAGCCCTTGGGGTTCAGGTGGTGGCAACGATGCCGCGCCTCCGGGCGATGGCAGCTCTGGAGAGGTGCCCGGCGCACCTCCGCCTTCCGGCAATCCTCCATCCGGCGACGGTCCTCGCAACCCGTGGCTGCCGCCACAATCGGGCACGCCTGGCAAGGATGCACCAGGCGCAGGCCAGCGACGCGGCCCCAACATCGAAGACATCTTCCGCAACCGCAAGGGTGGCGGCGGAGGAGGTGGCGGCCGTGGCCCGACCATGCCACGCCTGCCGCAGCGCCCCGATGGCAAATCGTGGCTGCCCGTCGGCATAGCCGTGGTCGCCGCTCTGTGGCTCAGCACTTCGATGGTCCATCTGATCGCCCCGCAGGAAAAGGGCGTGGTCACCACCTTCGGCGCCTATAGCCGCACGCTCGATTCGGGCACGGCGTTCACGTTGCCTTGGCCGATCCAGTCCGTTGCCGTGGAGGACGTTACCTCGGTGCGCAGCGAATCCATCCCCGAAGGCGATGGCGAAAAACTGATGCTGACGGGTGATCAGAACCTGGTCGACCTGACCTACCTTGTGCGCTGGAACATCAAGGATCTGAAGCAATACATGTTCCAGCTGGCCGAGCCGCAGCAGACCGTGCGCGAACTGGCCGAAGCCGCGATGCGCCAGTCGATTGCCGAAGTGACGCTGAACGATGCGATGGGTTCGGGCCGCCAGCAGATCGAACAGAGCGTGCGCGATCGGATGCAGAACGTGCTCGATGCCTATCGTTCGGGCGTGGTGATTCAGGGTGTGGACATCAAGAAGACCGATCCGCCGACCAAGGTCGTCGATGCCTTCAAGGAAGTGCTGGCAGCCCAGCAGGACGCGCAGAGCGAAGTGAACCGGGCGCAAGCCTGGGCACAGCAGCTGACCGCGCGCGCCGGTGGTGAGGCGACAGCGTTCGACAAGGTTTATGAGCAGTACCGGCTTTCGCCGGAAGTGACCCGCCGCCGTATGTATTATGAAACCATGGAGCGCGTGCTCAGCCAGACCGACAAGGTCGTGCTTGAGGCACCGGGTGTGCAGACATATCTGCCGCTGCCCGCATTGAAGCGCACCGAACCGGCACCGGTTGCTGCTGCGGGAGGCCAGTAAGATGAACACTTTGCAAACCCTGTGGCAGGAACAGAAAGTCGCCATCATCGCGGTGATGATCGCGCTGCTGGCCGCAGCCAGCTGCCTTAAGGTCGTCGACGAATCGACGCAGGCGGTGATCGTGCGGCTGGGTCAGCCTGATCGTGTGGTCAACCGGTTCAAGCCTGACGCCGATTTCGGCCAGACCGGGGCCGGCGTGATCTGGCGCATCCCGTTCATGGAACAGGTGGTCGAAGTCGACCGGCGCATCCTCGATCTCGACATGGAGCGCCAGCAGGTGCTTTCTGCCGATCAGCGCCGCCTTGAAGTGGACGCCTTTGCCCGCTTCCGCATCATCGATCCGGTGCAGATGGTGCAGACCGCCGGTACGACTGAACGTCTGGCCGTGCAGCTTCAGCCGATCCTGAACTCGGCGCTACGTCAGGAACTCGGCAAGCGCACGTTCGAATCGCTGCTGACCGCAGACCGTGGCCGCGCGATGGAGCAGATTCGCCAGGGGCTGGATCGCGAAGCGCGAGAATATGGCGCGCAGATCATCGATGTGCGTATCAAGCGCGCCGATCTTCCCGAAGGCACCCCGCTCGAATCCGCGTTCACCCGCATGGCCACCGCGCGCCAGCAGGAAGCCGCCACGATTCGCGCACAAGGCCAGAAGCAGGCACAGATCATCCGCGCCACAGCCGAGGCGACTGCGGCAAAGACTTACGCAGATGCCTTCAACAAGGACCCGGCATTCTACGATTTCTACCGCGCGATGCAGAGCTATGACACGACCTTTGCGCAGAAGGGTTCAAGCACATCGATCGTGCTTTCGCCCGACAACGAATACCTGAAGCAGTTCAAGGGCAAGTAGGGGCCAACCCACCCCTTTTGCTGAACAAATTGGAACAGCGTCATTCAAAGTCCGTTCATCGCAAGGCGGCTGAATCGGAACCGAGTGACACAAGCCGCGCCGCCCCCGGCGCACATTGATACAAAGAGGACCAGGCCACGTGCGATACGCTTATGGTGTGACTTCGGCGCTGCTGCTTGCAGGCAGCGCACTGACCCTGGTGACAGGCCTTCCCGCTGGCTGACGCAGCAATTGCAGCCTGCGGTGGTGAACATCTCAACCCGCCAGCGCGTGAAGGTGCAGAACAACAACCCGTTCGCCGGAACGCCCTTTGGCGATCTGTTCGGTGGCGGACAGGGCGGCGGACCGCAGACGCGTGAAGCGCAATCGCTGGGTTCGGGCTTCATCATCTCTGCCGATGGTTATGTGGTGACCAACAACCACGTAATCACCGCTGACGGGCAGGGCGAGGTCGAATCGATCACCGTCACCACGCCCGATGGCACCGAATATCCGGCCAAGCTGATCGGCAAGGACGCCGCATCGGATCTGGCCGTGCTGAAGATCAGCGCGCCCAAGGCTTTCCCGTTCGTGAAGTTCGGCGATTCGCGTCAGGCCCGCGTGGGTGACTGGGTCATCGCTATCGGCAACCCGTTCGGGCTCGGCGGCACGGTGACGCAGGGCATTGTCTCGGCAGTCTATCGCAACACAGGTTCGGGCTCGGCCTATGACCGTTATCTCCAGACCGACGCATCGATCAACCGGGGCAACTCGGGCGGGCCGATGTTCGACATGGCGGGCAACGTGATCGGCATCAACAATGCCATCTTCTCGCCCACCGGCGGCTCGGTCGGCATCGGCTTTGCCATTCCGGCAGAGATTGCAGCGCCCATCGTGGACAAGCTGCGTGCTGGCCAAGCGATTGAGCGCGGCTACCTTGGCGTCCGCATTCAGGCGCTGTCCGATGATCTTGCCGCATCGCTGGGCCTGCCCAAGAAACGTGGTGAATTCATTCAGGCAGTTGAGCCAAACCAGGCCGCAGCCAAGGCGGGCATCCAGCCGGGCGACGTTGTGGTCAAGGTCGATGGCAAGGACGTGACGCCGGATCAGACGCTGTCGTTCATCGTCGCCAACTCCACCCCCGGAAAGCGCATTCCGGTGGAACTGCTCCGCAATGGCCAGCGCCTGACGGTGCAGGCTGTGGTGGGCAAGCGTCCGACGGAAGAGGAAATCGCCGAGCAGAGCTTCGATCCCGACGCCGCGCAGGATGAAGACAGCTTTGCCGATAACAAGCAGCAGCAGCAAGGCCCCGGCGTTCTCCAGACCAACCTTGGAATCGCTGCGATCCCGCTGAACGCGCAGATCGCCCGCCAGCTTGGCGTTGGCGAAGACACCAAGGGCGTCGTGATCTCGGCCGTCAGCGCATCGTCCGACGCGGCGGCAAAGGGCCTGCAGCGCGGCGATATCGTGCTTTCGGCCAACTACATCGCGGTGGCGAGCGTGGCCGATTTCGAAAAGATCGTCCGCACCGCCAAGACTGAAGGCCGCGAAGCCGTGTTGCTGCGCATCCAGCGCCGTGGCCAGCCGCCGATCTACACGCCTGTGCGCATCCGCTGATCAGACACCTCAGGGCAAACGAAAAGGGCCGCTCCTTCCGGGGCGGCCCTTTTTCGGCTCTGACTCACTTTTGCTGCTGGAGGTGCTCAGTTTGCGCCGACGAGGCGAGCTTCAAGCAGATCGAGCTTTGCGCGGCCATACATTTGACGTTTGATGCATTTCGGACCGCTGCCAAGTCTCGTTCAACGCCGTTGACAAAAGAGCTCACGAGGCCGCCTCTTGCGCTGTCGAGCCAGTCACTGAGCTTAGCCGCTGATTTTGAACGGATCATCGATTGGAACTCGCTGATCGCTTGACGCGCTGCGACCAGATCAGGGACATGATCTTCGATCACGGCCACAAGGATCGCTTCGGATCTGGCAAGTCCGTCGCGCGCAGATGTCATCAGCCGCGCAAGCACCCGTGCCGATGGTGTGCGAGCGAGGCCGCTTTGATTGGCCTTCTCGGCAAGGCGCCGACGTTGCGCCCATTGCGATACGATACCACGTTGCCCGACAAAGCCTTCGTTGCGCATTTCACGCCAGAGCGCCGAGGCATTGCGAGCACCAGCCTCCCACCTATCATTCATCCATGGCAGCCAGGCATCAAGGGAGCTAGGCCGAGTGCGGAATACATCCAGACGCTGACCGCGCAGCACGTCGCGTACGAGCTTGCGGCTGTACCCCGTTTGTCGAACGATTTGCCGGATGGAGGTCCCATTCTGTGAGAGTTGTTGGATTGCTTCATTCGTCTCCTGCCGGCGCAGGTAGCCTTCATACTGCAGCTTCTCGGCACAGGTGAGAAGCTTGGGATCCACGACATTGTTGCCGACCGCATGCCTAATCTGACGCATGGATTTGTTCACGGCATCAAGGAATGCCCGGCTCGAGTTCTCCATAAGATGCCATCTGTCCGCGACCTGTTCAGCATCAGGTAGACCTTTGGCGATGGCTTCACCGTAGCCGCCACCGCGATCACGGGCGACAACCGATATCGAGGGATGCCTTGCAAGCCAGGCGCGGGACGTTTCCAAGGCGCGATCTGGCAGCAAGGTAACAGGTTTGCGCCGTTCCAAATCGCAAACAATCGTGCCGTAAGTTTGACCACGCCGAAAGGCGAAGTCGTCAATGCCAATGACATTGAGCTCATCGCACCGTGCACCGACACGTCGCCGTACGACCCGCAACAGAGTGTCTTTGCTCACAGGCATCATCAGCCGTTGGGCAAAAGCTGCTCCAGGCCTGCCACCAAGCGCCAGTCCAAGCTGATGAACGATCGTTTCGAGCCGCTGAGTTCGCCGAGCGTACCGGGTAAGAACGCTTTTATTGAATTGCTCGCAAAAGATGCGTCGGCCACAAACTACCACGTCACACCAGAAACGACGTGCCTCGATCAAGAGAATAACCCGCCGACCGCTAAGCGGAAGGTCCGATGGTCTGCGCACATATCGACTTTGTACGCGCCGACTTGGTCGGCCACAGTCGGGACATGTCCCTACAGAGCAACGCGACCGTAACAGAATATGGAAATTCTCACCGACGCTATCAACCGAAACGACCACGAAACCTTCGGGGACCAAGTTCGCGCGCTGAAATCGACCGGGCATGGCAGATCCTCTCAATGGAACAGCCAAAGCCTATCATACCAGCAGCAAAAGTGAGTCAGAGCCGTCAACCTTGTCCCAGCGCTTCGGGTTTGATCGCATTCCATCCACCCCAGCGGAGCGGACTTGCGAGAAATTCCCGCCCGATTTTTCGCCCTCGGCAAAGGCAGCGGGAGAACCTTCCTCCTGCTGCTTGCGCACCGCACGCCAGATTCCATATCCCGCCACACCTGCGACGGCCCATTGCAACAAGCCCATTGCTCGTCTCCTCTCGTCGAAGGCCTCGCCGTCATTGGCGATGCCTTCATCATCAGAGGACACAACGAACGAGTGCCTGAAAAGGTTCAGATATTTAACAGGTTCAAGGATTGGTATTTGCAGGCGGACGTTGCGGCTGAACCGGGCGCACGCGCGGGACGTTCACCGATGGCGCAGCCTCATTATCCCGCCGCCCGGTGGCGCGGCTCAGGAAATCATCGTTGGCGGCCTGGGGCACGTCCGGCGGCGGATCTTCGGGCAGTGCATCGGGATTGAAGACGCTGTCATCCTCTTCACGGCCCCGCCGCCGCGATGGATCGACCAGATTGCCCTGCTCGTCGACGTAGAAATAATCGTCAGGATTGACCAGCATCGCTTCGTCGTCCGGCTCAAGCTGCCATTCCGGCAGTTTCAGCTCGGTATCGAACTTTTCAACCGGACGCTTGGCCGTCGCCACTTTCATGAACGCTGCAAATGCCCGCGCCGGAGCCGCACCGCCCTGCAAGCCGGGCACCGCTTTGGCGTCGTCACGCCCCATCCACACACCTGTGGTGATCCCGCTCGAAAAGCCGAGGAACCAGCCGTCCTTGTTGGACGATGTCGTGCCGGTCTTGCCTGCCACAGGCCGTCCGATCTGGGCCGCGCGTCCGGTGCCGATGTTCACCGCTGTCTGCATCAGATCGGTCATGCCTGCTGCAACATAGGGGGGCACCAGTTGCTGCGCGGATTCCGGGCGATACTGATAGAGCAGCTCGCCCTCGGTCGTCGTCACCTTGCGGATGCCATAGGGCATGACCGACATGCCCTTGGCCTGCACCGAAGCGAACGCCCGCACCATATCGATCACCCGCGCTTCAGACGATCCCAAGACCATGGAAGGCAGCGTGTTGATCGGCGTGGTAATGCCAAAGCGGCGCGCCATGTTGGCAATCTGCCCAAAGCCCACTTCGTTGCCAAGCTGCGCCGCCACGGTGTTCTTGGAGTAGGCAAAGGCAGTACGCAGATCGATCTCACCGGCATAGCGCCCGCCATCGTTGCGCGGGGTCCAGCCTTCGATCGTCACCGGCTCATCCACCACGCGGTCATCGGGGGTGTACCCGGCTTCGAGTGCGGTGAGATAGACGAACAGCTTCCACGCCGACCCCGGCTGGCGCACGGCGTTCACCGCGCGGTTATAGTTCGACGAGACGTAATCGGTGCCGCCAACCATCGCCAGAACTGCGCCATCGCGATCGAGCGACACAAGCGCACCTTGCGCGCCCTTCGGCGCAAACCCGGCAATCGCACTGGTCGCCGCCTTCTGCATCACCGGATCAAGCGTGGTCCACACTTCGATCGGCTGGTCATTCTCTGGCAGGATTATATCAAGCTGCGGCAAGGCCCAGTCGGTGAAATAGCGCGCGGAGTTCTGTCCGGCGCGGTCTTCGACCATCTTGACCTTCTTGAGGTCCACCGCCTGCGCTTCCTGCACGGTGAGGTATCCGTTCGATTCCATCGTCTGCAGCACCACGCCCGCGCGGCCCACGGCAGCCTTGGCATCGGCCGTTGGGGAATAGCGCGAGGGTGCCTTGACCAGACCGGCGATGATCGCGGCTTCGGGAAGGGTAATCTCCTCGCCCGAATGGCCGAAGAACTTGCGCGCCGCGCTGTCGATGCCATAGGCACCGCCGCCGAAATAGACCTTGTTGAGGTAAAGTTCGAGGATCTGGTCCTTCGAAAATTTCTGCTCCAACGCCAGCGCCAGAATCCATTCGCGCGCCTTGCGGGCAAAAGTCTTGGTGTTGTTCAGGAAGATGTTGCGCGCCAGCTGCTGCGTGATCGTCGATCCGCCCTGCTTCCAGCTTCCGCTTTCCACGCGCACCATCAGCGAACGGATGATACCGATAGGGTCGACGCCCCAGTGGCTGCGATAGCGCCGATCTTCGACCGACACCATCGCATCGCGCATCGGCTGCGGAATGCGCTCATAGGGCACCCACTTGCCATAGCTGGGGCCGAGCGTGACGAGTTCCGTGCCATCGGCAGCACGCACCACGATCATCTGCCCGGTCTGGGTAGACTTCAGCTCCTGATAGCCCGGCAATGACCGCATGGTGACCGCCACGGCCACTACCAGCGTGATAGCGCCCAGCAGCGCAAAGCCCGCGCCCCACACCATCGTGCGGCGGAACAGGCGTCCAAGTTTCGAACCTCTTGCAGGTTGCGGATCGGACCTGCCGCCGGTCGAGCGGCGGGGAGTATCCCGTCTGGCCATCAGTCTTGCACCGCTTCCTTCATTCCGGCCGGGGCGCCCCCCGGCACAAATCTGCGGCTCTTTGCATAGGCCAAACGTAACACAGGGTTAACCGCTAATCGCCCAACCGCGTTCCTCAGTCTTTCGGCGTGAAGTCCAGTGACGCGCTATTCATGCAATAACGCAGCCCGGTGGGGGCCGGACCATCGGGGAAAACGTGTCCCAAGTGGCCGTCACACCGCGCGCATCGCACTTCGGTGCGAACCATGCCGTGCGTCACGTCGGTGTGCTCGTCCACCATTTCGGGATCGACCGGGGCATAGAAGCTGGGCCAGCCCGATCCGCTGTCATACTTGGCATCGGACGTGAACAGCGGCGCACCGCACCCGGCACAATGATACTCGCCCTCGGCCTTGTTCTTCTCATAGGCTCCGGTGAATGCACGCTCGGTCCCGCCCTGGCGCAGCACATGGTACTGCTCGGGCGAAAGCCGCTCGCGCCATTCGGCCTCGGTCAGGTTCAGCTTGTCGGGCATGGGGAAATCTCCTTTGCCGCCCAATATGGGTGGCCAACCGGCACTGCTCAATAGTGCGTTTTTTCGTCGGGCTTGGCCAGTTCATAGCAGCGCGCGATGTCGAACTGGTCGATTGCGCCGTCAGCCTCCATTGCCGCGCGCGCTTCGGCAATCGCGCGGTCGGCCGCTACAGTACTGCCGCCCTTGCCGGTCACGTCTTTGCGCGCCCGGTCCGCCAGCACCATCGCCAGAGTCTTCATGTCACGCGCCGCCGCGCTCATCCCCTCGCGCGCATGGATTTCCTCATAAGCGAGGTCGAGTATCGCCGCGCACTGCGCCAAACTTGGCACCTTCAGCGGCGGCACAGTTGCATCAAGCCTTGCCACACACGGCCCAGCCAGCGCGGCCAGCGCCGCGTCAGGATCCGGGGCGGCCTGCAACGCCTGTACTTGGCCTGCGATCTGCGTGCGTACCGCCTCACGCGTCAGCCCTGCTTCGCGCATCACACGTTCGCCCGTATCGGCAAAGAAGGTTTTCCCACGTAGCGCCAGCGGAGGCCAGCCGGGCAGTGCATTACCGCCCGCCTGCTCCATGGCGACGATCGCGAACGCGGCAGAACAGCGCAGGTCGGCGTGTTGCGCCTCGCTCAAAGCCGGAGCAGGCGATTGAGCCAGAACCGGCGAAGCTGCTAGGAACAGGGCAGGCAAAAGGGCAAAAATTCGCATTGCCCTGCCATAGCCGCAAAAAAGGGGCCGCGAACAGGGCTTCCCGTTCGCGGCCCGTGACCTTGGCGGTCAGTTTTGGCGTGTCCCACAGGATAAGAGGCAAGACACGCGCTGGAGATACGTGGAAGGTCAGCCCGCAGCCGCCTCGTTGCAGCGGGCAAGGTCTTCGGCGGCCAGCTCACCCTGCGGCGTGGCAAAGCGCGCCACGGGGCCGACCTTCTGGGCCAGGCGGGCGCAGACGATCACCGGGCGCGAGGTATCGCGGCCTGCCGAACATTGCGCGCCTTCGCACTTCCACAGCAGGCCCTTCTGGACCAGCTTCTGCTGGCCCTCCATCGGACGGGTCAGCGTGGCGGAATAGAACGGACCGCTGGCAGCGCGCACAGGCGCGGCGGTCAGGGCAAAGCTGGCAGCCGTGCCGACAAGTGCGAGGGCAGCCGGAAGGATTTGGCGAAATGCGCCATTGCGGTTTGCGAACATCGTGTTTCCCCTAGATCATATGTGTTTGGGGCCACGGAAATGTGCGTTTTGGAGAGGATACTATTTCCGTTGCGAATCACTACTTATCGCGGTAGGTTTTAAGTTGCAACTGGAAACTTAAATAGGTCTCGCAAATGGGCTATGCTCAAGACGATATGGAAAAAGCCAACGCCTCCCACATGCGTGAACCCTTATGCGACATCGCCCAGTGCGGACTCCCCCTCGCGCTTGAGGCGATGGGTGAACGCTGGTCGTTCATGATCCTGCGCGCGGCGTTCAACGGCGTCCGCCACTTCGAGGATTTCCTCGAAGCGCTTGGCATCGCCCGGAACATCCTTTCCAACCGCCTGTCAAGACTGGTCGAAGCTGGCATTCTCAAGCGCGAACATTGCGCCAATGATCGCCGCCGCATCGAGTACCGCCTGACGCCCAAAGGGCTGGACCTGCTACCTGCCATGCTCGCGCTGCGCCAATGGGGCGAAAAGTGGGAGCTTGGCGTGCCTGCCAATCCAGTGATGTGCGATAGCCGAGACGGCCAGCCGATTGCGACGATCAGCATCGTCGCGCATGATGGCCGTGTCCTCACTCCTGCCGATCTTACCTGGCGCGAATTGAGCGAACTTCAGGCCGATCCGGCGCCCGCGGCGCTGCGCAAAGTTCTGTAAGCCTGTTTCTGCGATGAAGAAGGGGCCACCGGTTGCAGCGGTGGCCCCTTTAGTTTGGCCCGGGGGGGGACTGATTTCCTCCGGGCGGGTTGGGCTGGCGCTATATTGCTCCAGCTCAAACCGGGTACGGCCGCACCGCAGACCTTATTTCCGTGCCATCGCAGTGCGCGGGCGCAGATCGTCCTTGGCGCGACGCGCATCGGCCAGCGACTTGAAGTAGCACTGGCGAGCGGATTCGAATTCCACCTGCGGCAGATCCTTGCGATCGAATTCGCAAGCCTGCTTGGCAGCAGTGCGCAGGCGGTTGTCCAGTTTGACCTGGCCTTCCTTGGTCGACAGGTCAAGATCGGCATAGCCGACGACGCGGGTCCCAGCAAAAGCAGGCTGGCTGGCAGAAACGGCAAGGCCGAGGAGGCCGACGGCGAACAGAGTCTTGTTAAGCATGGCGATATCCTTCGGTCACATGGGTGCCGGAAGATGTCCGGCCGGTGTTTGTTGCTGCGGTGACCTCAAGGCATCTCGCCGGGGGTTCGGGGTCTGGCCAGAGGGCCTTGCCAGTCACCGCATACATTCTCCCTAGGCATGTCCCCGATCCAAAGCGCGCCTCCCTCGACCAAAATTCCGCTACGTCCGACAAAGGCTTAGCGGCTCCGACGAACGACAGTTGTGGGTCCATGAACTGCAGGTGTGACAATCGTGCGGCGTTTCCATAAGCTGCGCGCGACGCATGGCGATTCTGATCACCTTCCTCCTTGGCGTGGGCAACTTTGCGCTGCACCACGCGGTCATGGCCAGCGGGCACCCGATGCTGGGGCGCGTGCCATGGCTCACCCATTCGCTCGGCGGGCGCGTCACGCTGGTGGTAGAGTTCCTGCTGTTGTTTGCTGCGCTGATGTTCGCATCAGAAGGCAATGCCGGTGGCCCGATTGCCTATGTGATCTATTCGGTGCTCAACAGCTTTTCGGCTTGGCTGATCCTGACGGATAGAGTGTGAGAGAACGGATATGAGGAACCGCTGGGCCTTCTGCCGGTTTGGCGAGGCATGACCACTTCTCCCCTCTGGCTAGTGACCAACCCTGCCAGCGGCAGCAACACTCCCGAAGCCGTCGACGCCCTGTGCGCCACGCTTTCGCCTGCTCGGACGATTGCGTTTCCGGCCGAACAATTGCCCACCCGCGCCGATCTTGAAGGTGCAGGCGTTCGCACGCTCGCGGTGTTCACCGGCGATGGCACGATCAATTCCGCCGCAGCCGCACTGGAAGGCTGGAGCGGCGCGCTGCTCGTCCTGCCCGGCGGCACACAGAACCTGCTGTCCAAGGCGCTCCACGGGGACCGCTCACTCGATGCGATCCTGGCAGACCTGCCCAATGCCCGCCGCACCCGCCGCCGTGGTATCCGCACGTCACAGGGCATGTCGCTGATCGAAGTGCTGGCTGGCCCCGGCGCGATGTGGGCTGATGTGCGCGAAAGCGTGCGTGACCTCGATCTTGGCGCGATGGCAGAGACTTTTGGCAATGCCCTGCGCGAAACCCGCGAAGGCCCCGCCGTTCACCTTGCCGATCCGGCAAAGGGCAAACCCGAAGGCTACCGCGCCGTCCTCCTTGCCCCAGAAGCGGACAAGGTGCTGGTCGAAGGCTATGATTTTGCCGACCTTGGCGAATTCGCCGCGCAAGGCTTTGCCATGCTGGTAAAACGCAATTTCCGCGAAGGCCCGCACGACGATATTGGCGTTTTCCCCACAGTCACCGTGCGGAGCAATGCCGCCATCGCCCTGATGATCGACGGCGAACGCCGCGACGGTAGCACGCAGGAAACATTCACCTGCGAAGAAATGGCGCTCGATTTCCTGTCCACCAACGCACCCGAACCTTGACCATCAGGACCGCAGCGTCGATCACCACCAGCCCATGACCCGTCTGTTCCACATCAGCGACATCCACTTCGGCCTTGAAGACCGCCGCGCGCTCGATTGGGTGGCGCAATGCATCGCGCGTGAAAAGCCTGATGCCGTGGCGATCACCGGCGATCTGACGATGCGCGCACGCCACCGCGAATTCAACGCCGCCTGCCACTGGATCATGGCGCTGGACGTGCCGGTCACGGTCGAGGTCGGCAATCACGACCTGCCCTATTTCAACCTGATTGAACGTTTCACCGATCCCTATCGCCGCTTCCGCGCGATAGCGACTGTATTGGAACGCGAGATTGACCTGCCCGGCATCGCTATCGTCCCGCTGAAAACCACGGCCCGTGCCCAGTTGCGGCTCAACTGGTCAAAGGGCAATGTCAGCGCCTCCGCCCTGCGCCACACCCTCGCCGCGATAGACACCCTGCCCCCCGGCACCCGCGCCGTCGTCACCTGTCACCACCCGCTGGTCGAAGCCGGAACGCGCGGAAAGGCCCTGACGCGCGGCGGCAACAAGGCACTGGCCGAACTGGCAAAGCGCAACGTGCTGGCCGTCCTGTCCGGCCACGTCCACGATGCGTTCGACCTGATCCACCCCACGAAGCACGGCCCGGTCCGCATGATCGGCGCAGGCACACTCAGCCAGCGGGTCCGCTCCACTCCGCCCAGCTTCAACGAACTGACGCTGCACGAAGGCCAGATCACCGTCCGCGTCCGCAATCTCGAACACGTGCCCAGCCGCGATATGATGATCGACGATGTGCCTGAAAATGCCCTGCCGCCACGTGCTGAAGGCGAGCCAGTGGCGCCAATAGGTGCCGTGCCTCAGATTGATCCGCCGGTGCATTGAATGGCAAACCTGTCCATTGCAGACAGGCTTGTTTGGTTAACTATCATGGCACCACGGCTAAGGATTGCACCGCACGAACGCTGATGCACGTTCGCAAGTGTCGGTCACTAAATTCCCGGTTGCAAGATTGGCGCGCCATCAATTCGATCCATAACCCTCGCGTCGGCCACAAACGGGATTGCATCATGCTTGACTGGTTCGAAAAGGAAGCGCCGATCCGGCAAAAATTCAGCGTGTTGCTGGCCATCTACAGCGGGCTTGCATTGCTGGGCTTGGCGGGTACAATGCTTGCCGCCTTTGATCTGGCACCGATTGCAGTTTCGCTTGGTGTCTCGCTGATTGCTGTTTCCGCCATTGTTGGGACGTCGCTGATCGCCAAGGATCGCGTGTGCCGACCTTACGTCAACACCGTGGTCCGCATGGAAGCCTTGGCAGCCGGCGATACCGACAGCCACATCCTTTACACCGACTATCAGGATTGCGTCGGACGCATGACCAAAGCGATGGCTGCGTTCAGGGACAACGCGGTGGAAGTGCGCCGGGCCAAGGAAGCTCAGGAAAGCGTCGTCGGCGCATTGAAATCGTCGCTCAGCGATCTGGCTGACAACAAACTCGATTGCATGATTCATCAAAACTTCCCGGGCGGCTACGAGGAATTGCGCCTCGATTTCAATCGCGCTGTGGAATCGCTGGCGGGCGCTATCACAAGCGTGAGCCAGACAGCACAAACCGTTCTTGTCGGGGCCGAGGAGATCAACAAGGCGTCGGATGATCTGGCCCGGCGCAATGAACAGCAGGCCGCAAGCGTCGAGGAAACCTCCGTAGCACTCAATCAGGTAACTCAAGGCGTCAACACGATGGCCCGCTCGGCAACCGAGGCGCAAAGCTCCATCGCCCAGACGCACGAAGAAGCCAGCAATGGTGGCGCGGTTGTCGAAAAAGCTGTCGATGCAATGGCTGCCATCGCCAAGTCAGCAGACGAGATCGGCCAGATCATCGGCTTGATCGATGGCATTGCCTTTCAGACCAACCTTCTGGCGCTCAATGCCGGTGTCGAAGCGGCGCGCGCTGGCGATGCGGGTAAGGGGTTCGCCGTCGTCGCCACCGAAGTGCGCGCACTGGCACAGCGATCGGCTGACGCCGCCCGCGATATTCGCGCATTGATTTCCACATCCAGCGTGCAGGTTGCATCCGGCGTGGACCTCGTGGGGCAGGCCGGGACAGTCTTGTCCGGGATTGTCAGCCGGGTCGGGGAAATCAACGGCTTGGTTGCGGCAATTGCCGCCAATGCGCATGGTCAGGCAGATAGTCTTCAGCAAGTGAATGCGGCTGTGGGAGATGTTGATCGCGTAACGCAACAGAATGCCGCGATGGTGGAGGAGTCCACGGCGGCCGCGCGGTCCCTTTCGCAGGAAGCCACCGAGCTTGCCGAAGTGGTGCAACGGTTCGATACAGGCAGGCGTGCCCAGACTGTAAAGTCCTTGTCCACCCGCAAACCCGCTGCTGCTCCTGCACCGCGCTATCCGACGGCTGGGAACGCCGCTCTAAAGATAAACAACGACGTCGATTGGTCGGAGTTCTGAATGCCAGACTACTGCTGAAACGCCACGACCTTGACCGTGAGCGACACCTTGTTCGCCTGCACTTCAAACAACAGGTCGATATTGGGATGCGCGCCGGGCCGCACCTTGGCATCCGCTGTATGCTCGCCAAATACCGCAAGCCCATGTTCGGCGGCTTCCGGCGTCAACGCACCAAAGTTTTGGCCAAGATACTGGTAGACTGAAAGCGAGCCTTGCTTGCCCGGTTCGTTGGGGATGCTTGCCACCACTTCACCGCTGGCGTCGATCAGGTCTATCCGGGCGATACCTTCGATGGAGGGAAGTTGCGCAAGGTTGTCCTTGAACGATGCGCCCGCCTGAATCCTCGACTGCATATTGTCCATAAAATCAGCCTACACCCATGTTGTCTATCAGCCGCGCCGCGCCGATGCGGGCAGCCACGAGAAGCCGGGCCTTGCGCCCGCCCCATGCGAACAGGTTTTCCAGCGTCGCTGCATCGCGCAGATCTCCGTAGTCGACCGAATTGAACCCGGCGGCAAGGATTTCGGCCTTCATCGTATCGAGACTTTCGGTCACGTCTGCCCCGCCTTCGATCGCGGCAATGGCGCGCCGCATGGCGGCCGAAAGCTGCGCAGCCTGTTCGCGCTCGGCATCGGTCAGGTACTGGTTGCGGCTGCTCAGCGCGAGGCCGCTGGCTTCGCGCACCGTTTCCACGCCGATGATGTTGTCCACATGCGGCAGCGTCAGGTCCAGATCGCTGGCCATGCGGCGGATTACCGCCAGTTGCTGCCAGTCCTTTTCGCCAAACAGCGCAAAATCGGGCCGGACCTGATTGAACAGCTTGCACACCACCGTGGCCACGCCATCAAAATGGCCGGGCCGTGCGGCACCGCAAGCCACCTCGCTCACGCCCGAAACGCTGATATTCGTCGCGTAACCTTCGGGGTACATCTGGTCCACCGTGGGCGCCCAGAGAATGGCCACGCCCTCTGCCTCCAGCAGCGCGGCATCGGCCGCCATACGGCGCGGATAGGCGTCCAGATCCTCGGTCGGGCCGAATTGACGTGGATTGACGAAGATCGAGGCGATGACGTGGTCAGCGCGGGCGCGTGCCTCGCGCACAAGCGTCAGGTGCCCTTCATGCAGCGCGCCCATTGTGGGCACGAAGGCGGTGGTTTTTCCCCCGATTTTAAGCGCGTCGACGGCCTTGCGCAGGTCTTCCAGCCGGTTGATCGTTTGCACCTTGGCACCCACTCCACTAAGTCGGAACAGATGGGCGATAGGGGGGCCGGCGGCCTCTCGCAAGCCCGCCCGACGCATCTGATCAAGAGAGAAAAGACCTTGTCCACTGGCCCGCATCGCATCGTCTTCGCCAACGAAAAGGGCGGAACCGGCAAATCCACCACAGCGGTCCACGTCGCCATTGCGCTGGCCTGCCAAGGTGCGCGGGTGGCGACGATCGATCTCGATTCCCGCCAGCGAACGATGCACCGCTATTTTGAAAACCGCGCCGAAACCATGCGCCGCCGCGACATTTCGCTGCCCTCCGCCACGTTCGAGGTCTATTCGGGCGACAGTATCGAAGAACTGGACGCGATGACCGCGCGGCTGGCCGAAGCCCACGATTTCCTGATTTTCGACACGCCGGGCCGCGATGATCCCCTCGCCCGCCATGTCGCTACCCGCGCCGATACGCTGGTGACCCCGCTGAATGACAGCTTTGTGGACTTCGACCTGATCGGACAGGTGGACGCCGAAACATTCAAGGTCCGCCGCCTTTCGTTCTACGCCGAACTCATCTGGGAGGCGCGCAAGAAGCGGGCGATGGCAACGATCAAGGATGCGCGCCGGGAAATGGATTGGGTGGTCGTGCGCAACCGCACCGGCTTTACCGAAGCGCGCAACCAGAAGCGCATCGACACCGCGCTGACCGAGCTTTCCAAGCGTGTAGGTCACATTGGTCGGCGGATTGAACCTGCCGAAGCTGAATCCTGAACTGCCTCTAGATGCACCTAAAAGCACCAAGACTGCACTTGAGAGCGCTGCCTGATGGTCAAACTGCTCACGATCGTCGCCTTGGCGTGCGTTGCTTGCAAGCTGCTCGCCGGGCGATGGCCGTGGGAACTTCTGGCAGGCGATCCGCGCGACCGGAACGAGAAGAAAGCGCGCAATCTGCTCGGCCTGTCACGCGATGCCGCCTATGATGACGTGATCGAAGCGCATCGCCGCCTGATCCAGAAAGTCCACCCCGACCGCGGCGGCACCAACGAAGCCGTCCACGAAGCCAACGCCGCGCGCGACCTTCTCCTTGCCCGCCTGTCCGACCAGCGCGATTCCTGATCGCGCATGACGGGGCATAAATTTCACCCCTCGATCCTGCGCGAATACGACATTCGCGGCGTTTTCGGCGAGACGCTGTCAGTGGAAGATGCACATGCCGTGGGGCGCAGTTTTGGCACTGTGGTGCGGCAGCGCGGCGGTACGCGGGTCGCGGTGGGCTATGACGGGCGGCTCAGTTCGCCGGTGCTGGAACACGCGCTGGTTGAAGGGTTGCGTGCCAGTGGCGTGGATGTGGTGCGGATCGGGCTTGGCCCAAGTCCGATGCTGTATTTTGCGGCTACGCCTGCCGCAAAAGCCCTATTTCCAGAGGTACAGGGCGGCGTTCACGTAACCGGTAGCCACAATCCCGCCAATCACAATGGCTTCAAGATGGTACTTGAAGGGGCTGCGTTCTTTGGGGCCGACATAGTCGATCTCGGGCGCATCACCGATGAAGCCGCGTGGGTGAGCGGCAACGGGGGCGTCCATCACGCCGACGTTGCCGAAGCCTATGTCGACTGCCTGCTGGGTGCTCTCGATGGCGTCGCCACCGACGCTCTCAGCGCCATGCGCATCGGCTGGGATGCCGGGAACGGCGCGGCTGGTCCCATCGTCAACGCGCTGACTGCGCGCCTTCCCGGATACCATGTCCTTCTTCATACGAGCGTGGACGGCCATTTTCCCAACCATCATCCTGATCCGACTGTGGAATCCAATCTCACCGATCTTCGCGCCGCTGTCGCGGAACAATGCCTCGACTTTGGAGTGGCATTCGACGGGGATGGCGACCGGATCGGTGCAGTGGACGCAAAAGGCCGGGTGATCTGGGGGGATCAGTTGCTGGGCATCTATGCGCAGGATCTGCTTCGCGAGCAGCCTGGATCAATGGTTATCGGCGATGTGAAGGCCAGTTCCACGCTGTTTGAGCGCATTGCCGAGCTGGGCGGACAGCCGCTGATGTGGAAAACCGGGCACTCCCCACTAAAGTCCAAAATGAAGGAGACTGGTGCGCCGCTGGCCGGTGAGATGAGCGGGCACATGTTCTTTGCCGACAGATATTTCGGTTTTGACGACGCACTTTACGCCGCCGTGCGCCTGATAGCCGCGACGATCCGAATCGGAACCGCCCTGACTGCCCTGCGCGATGCGATGCCGGAACGTGTGGCCACGCCGGAATTGCGCTTTCAGGTGGACGAGGTGCGCAAGTTTGCAGCAGTGGACGAAGTGCTGGGCCACCTGTTGGCCGATGGCGTGCCGGTAAATCAGATTGACGGCGTGCGCGTGGAAACGCCCGATGGCTGGTGGTTGCTGCGCGCATCGAACACGCAGGATGTGTTGGTCGTGCGCGCCGAAAGCAAAAGCGACGAGGGCCTTGCCAGCCTCCTTGTGGAAGTGGACAGGCGCCTCGCCGCTGTAGGGCTGATGCGCGGCCCACAGGCCACGCACTGATCAACAATCAGGCGGCGGTCGATTTGCTTCCGCCACCCCAGCCGATGGTTCCGCCTTCACGCACAGCCTCGCGGTTGTCCGCCGATCCGGTGGTGGTGACGCGGAGATTATTCTGCACATGCTTCACGCCGCTGATGTCATCGACACAGTCTTCGGCCCGACGCTTTTCCATGCGTGTGCTGACGGTTCCCGTCAGGGTTACTTCACCCTCATCCACCGCAACCGAAATTTGCCGAGCATCGACCAGCGGATGATCGGTCAGCCGATCATTGGCATCCTCACGAATGCGCTCGTCCGAACGCGTGTAGTCGCCCGGCCCGCGACCGCGATGGTCCTGTTCGCGGCGGCGTTCGGCATCGTCATCGCCGAACCAGCTGCGCACTTCATCGACCGCGCGATCCATGAAGCCGCGCGGGTCATCCTCGCGATAGGCACCGCCGCCGCTGTAGCCCGCGCCACCGCCGGGATACCCTGCACGACCGCCCCAGGCGCCGATGCCCTGGCCATAGTCGGATGACGTGAACCAGCCGGCACCGTTGGTGCTACGGTTGCCATGGGCGTCCTGCCAGCGTGAACGGCCAGTGCTCCCGGACTGACCATATGCGTTCTGCCCGCTGTAGTGACGGTCGCCGACCTCCCAATCGCGTGTGCGCTGATCACCGCGCATGTCATCGCGTCCATAAGAGCCGCGCCCGTAGGAATCCGTGGGCGTTGCAGCCCCGGTCGTGCCGGAACGCTCCCAGCGGTCGCGTCCATACTCACCGGAATAGTCGCTGCGGGAATGATCATCGCCTGCCATGCGGTTGCGGCGCTCTTCGTCCCAGCGGTCTCGCGATTCCCAGTCGAAGCGGTTTGCCATTGTTGCTCTCCTTCAGTCTGGCATTCTGTCTGACCATCAAAAAGTGGCCTAAGACACTGTCCTGTAAAGAGAACGTATGCGGGCAAAGATGGTCCCCGGCGATCATCGCACGCATCAGGCACCTCGTCGCGCCATCGCTTTGCGCTTGCCAAATCCGCCGCCCCTGACGCATCACGCTTCGCCTTGAACGCGCAGGAAAACGAATGCTCATCGGGATCGATCTGGGAACCACCAACAGCGCGGTGGCCCTTTGGCAGAACAACGAAAGCGGCGGTGAAGCCGTGCTCGTGCCCAATGCTTTGGGCGCGCTGCTGACGCCGTCCGCGGTTTCGGTTCTGCCTGATGGCAATACGCTGGTCGGCGCAGCCGCACTGGAGCGCATGGGCCTGAAGGACGGGGCGACCGCGACCAGTTTCAAGCGGCTGATGGGCACCGACCGCAAGCAGAAGCTGGGCAAGAAGGAGTTCTCTGCCGAGGAATTGTCGGCACTCGTCCTGATGTCCCTGCGCGATGATGTGACCGCACACACTGGCACGCGGCCGACCGAGGCGGTGATCACCGTGCCCGCCTATTTCAACGACCGCCAGCGTAAGGCCACGCGCCGTGCGGGCGAGCTGGCGGGCCTTACCGTGCGCCGCCTGATCAACGAACCCACCGCCGCCGCGCTGGCCTTTGGCCTGCAGGACAAGGAAGAGCGCGAGCCGTTTCTGGTGTTCGATCTGGGCGGGGGCACGTTTGACGTTTCGATTGTCGAGATGTTCGAGGGCATTGTAGAGGTGCGCGCCTCTGCCGGAGACAACCGGCTGGGCGGCGATGATTTCAACAGTGCGATTGCCACGGCGGTGCGTGGCAGGCTCGACCCCGATGGCCTGCTGGGAAAGATTGACGAGCGCCGCGCCGAGGCGCTGCTTTTGCAAGCAGCCGAGCGCACCAAACGGGGGTTGAGCGAGGGGCAAGAGGCGGAATTTGCGCTGACCATCGGGGGCACGCGCCTATCCACCGCCGTTACTGCAAGCGAGTTCGAGGCACAGGCCGAAGGGCTGATCCGGCGCCTGCGCGATCCGGTGGTGCGCGCGCTGCGCGACAGCCAGATCGATGCCGCATCCTTGAGCGAAGTGGTGCTGGTGGGTGGTGCAACCCGGATGCCGCTGGTGCGCAAGGCGATCACGCGGCTGTTCGGGCGGTTTCCCAATTCGTCAGTCCACCCCGATCATGCTGTGGCGCTGGGCGCGGCAATTCAGGGCGGGTTGATTGCGCGCGATGGCGGCCTTGAGGAAATCCGCATTACCGATGTGTGCCCCTTCACGCTGGGGATCGAGACAGCGGAACATTCGGCACGCGGCACGGTGCAGCAGGGGCTGTTCTCCCCGATCATCGAGCGCAACACCCCGGTGCCGGTCAGCCGTTCAGGCGTGTTCAGCACGATGGGCGATGGGCAGAAGCAGATCGAGGTGAAGATCTATCAAGGCGAGGCGCGCGAGGTTTCGGGCAATGTCCATCTGGGCCAGCTGAAGGTGCCGGTGCCGCCGCGCCCTGCGGGGGAGGTGGCCATCGATGTGCGCTTTTCCTATGACAGTTCGGGGCTGCTGGAGGTGGACGTGGAAGTGCCGCTGACTGGCGCGAAGCACAATCTGGTGATCATCGACGAAGAAGACCGCAAGGCCTCCAATGACCTTGATGCGCGGCGCAAGGCGCTGGCCGCGCTAAAGCAGCACCCGCGCGAGGAAGCGACCAACCAGATGCTGCTGGCACGGGCCGAGCGGTGTTATGAAGAGTTTCTGGGCGACGTGCGCGCGGTGGTGGGGGACCGCACGCGCATGTTCGTGACCGCGCTCGACAGCCAGGACCCGCGCCGCATTGCCGATGCGGCAGCCGACCTTTCCGGGCTGCTCGACATGCTTGAAGCGAACCCGCCGCTTTGACGCCCACGCAAGCCTGGCGCATCCTTGGAATTGCGAAGACGCCCGAGTTGGGTGCGATCCGTCGCGCCTATGCCGAGCGGCTGAAGGCAATGGACATCGACAAGGATGTCGATGGCTATGCCCGCCTGCGCGAGGCGCGCGATGCGGCGCTGCGCTGGGCCAGAATGCAGGCGAAACCGGCAATGAAAGATGCGCCTGACGCTCTTGCCGGAGTGGCGGATCTGGACGAGGCCGAGCCAGACAGGGCTTTGGAATCGTTGCCTGAATCTGAAACCTCAAGTTGGCTTTATGCTGCACCTGCGGCGCGGGGTGAGGCTGATCCAAGCCTGACCACGCGGCTGGGTGATACGGCACCCAAGCTGGATGTGACGACGGGCTTTTCTGCGGCGCAGGCCCCGGCTGAGCAGGCAATCGGGGTGGGGCGCGATCCTTTTGCGCGGCCTGTGCTGCTGGGACTTGAGGCGACGTCCGATGCGGTGATGCCTGCGTGGGCACACGAGCAGGCGCTGCACCGGTTGCTCTATGTGGAAGAGCCGCAGGACGACGAAGACGCCACCCCGCCCCCGCTGGAAGGCTGGCAAGAGGCGATGGCGCTGGGCCATTTGAAAGCCGTGCTGCGCCATGCCGAAACGGTGAGCGTGACCGCCTTTGACGAGATCGACAACTGGCTTGCGCGCGTGCTGGCAGGGGCGTGGCCGCGTTCTGCGCCACTGCTGGAGCCTGCGGCGGCGGTGTTCGGCTGGGAAAGCGAGCGGGGGCAGGTTTCGGAGCGGCCATCGGTGGCGTTCCTGAATGCGCGGCTGCGGGGATTGCGGTTCCGCGAAAAAGTGCTGGAACCCAAGCATCCGTTGCACAAGGCTTGGGTGGAATTGACCACACCGGCGCAGCAAGGGAGCCGCAAGGGCTGGTTCGTGAAGCGCGCCGATGTGGAGCAATTGCTGGCGGGCGTGCGAAAGAACTTTCCAGAAATCGAGCATCATTTTGATCCGTGGCGCGTGGCGCTGTGGGACAAGCCTGAGGGTGCGGGCACAGGTGAGGGTTGGTTCAGCAAGACGCGGCTGTGGATTTTCGCGGCCATTCTGGTGTTTCAGATCCTGCGCTATGCGCTGGCAGACTGGACGCCAGAGGCATCGAACCCGCCTCCACCGGTCGCCCTTTCTTCAAGCGAGATCGCTGAGGATGGCAAGGCGATCCAAGGCGCGCTGGACCGGATTTTCGGGCCGGAGATCACGCTGGAGGGGCTGAAGTCGCTCCAACCAGACCTTGCCGCGCTGTTCAGTGCTAACCGCACCATAGCGCGTAGCGATGGCAGTGACGCGGCGGGCTATGCGGCGAAGGTCCACGATCTGGTGCGCGAGCGAATGTATGCCACGGCGCTGGTGGAGAAAGGGCCGCTGCTGGCCGATGTGCAGCGGGTGCGCGCTGATCTGCTGCGGGCTGCGCGCAAAGTGGGCGGGGCGCAGTGCATGGCACTGATCCGCACGCGCAGGCTTGATCCGCAAGTGGTGGTGCCCGAAGCTGTGCTGTCCGCCGAGCGCAAACTGGCAGTGCGAATGCTTGACGCCAGCCAACTTGGCCCGCCAGCGCGGATCGCGCCCGGCACTGTCAGTGTGCCAGGCGCGCTGGTGGACAAGGTTATGACGCTGTCCGGCGTTCCTGAAGACCGCGTGCGCAAGGCGATGGACGGCAAGGGTTCTGACGCCGATCAGTGCGCTGTCACCATCGCGCTGATCGACGCGGCGCTGGCGTGGAAAGGCAAGGAGCGCGAGGCTGTCCTTTTGGTTCTTTGATGGCGCGCCTATCTAATGGTGCAATGACGCTTCCCGCATCGATCACCGACTGGTTCACCGTCCGGGGCTGGCGCGTGCGGCGGCATCAGAGCGAGATGCTGGAAGCGGCGCGCAGCGGGCAACATGCGCTGCTGGTGGCCGATACCGGGGCGGGCAAGACGCTGGCTGGGTTCCTGCCGACGCTGGCGGCCTTTGCAGGTGATGATCCGCCGGGGGACGGGTTGCACACGCTCTATGTCTCGCCGCTGAAAGCGCTGGCGCATGACGTGCAGCGCAATCTGCTGACGCCGGTGGACGAGATCGGACTGAAGGTCCGCATCGAGACGCGCAGCGGCGATACGCCGTCTGACCGCAAGGCGCGGCAGCGGGCGAAGCCGCCGCATGTGCTGCTGACCACGCCGGAATCGCTCTCGCTGCTGTTGAGTTACCCGGAAGCGGCGACGATGTTTGCGGGGCTGCGGCGGGTGATCGTGGACGAGGTTCATGCCTTTGCTACGGGCAAGCGGGGGGACTTGCTGGCGCTGTCGCTCGCGCGGTTGCAGGCAATTGCACCCGATATGCGGCGGGTGGCGCTTTCCGCCACGGTGGCCGATCCGCAGGACTTCTGCGCGTGGCTCGCGCCCGATGGCAATGCGGCTTCGGTGCGGCTGGTGGAAGGGGAGGAGGGCGCGAAGCCGGAGCTTTCGATCCTGCACCCCGAAGACCAGCGCGTGCCGTGGGGTGGACATGCGGCGGCGTGGGCCGTGCCGCAGTTGTATGACGAGATCAGGCGCAACAACACCACGCTGATCTTCACCAACACGCGGTTTCTGGCCGAATACATCTTCCAGCTGCTGTGGGATGTGAACGACGACAAGCTGCCCATCGGCATTCACCACGGTTCGCTGTCCAAGGAAGCACGGCGCAAGGTGGAAGGGGCGATGGCGCGGGGCGAATTGCGCGCGCTGGTTTGCACTGCCAGCCTCGATCTGGGGGTGGACTGGGGCGATGTCGATCTGGTGGTGCAGATGGGCGCACCCAAGGGATCGTCGCGGCTTTTGCAGCGGATAGGGCGGGCCAATCACCGGCTCGATTGCCCCAGTCGCGCCCTGCTGGCTCCCGGCAATCGCTTCGAGTTTCTGGAGGCCTTTGCGGCACAGGAAGCGGTTCATGAAGGCAAGCGCGACGGGGAGGAGTTCCGCGCGGGTGGGCTGGATGTGCTGGCGCAGCATGTGATGGCCTGCGCCTGTGCGGGGCCGTTTGACGAGGCGGCGCTGTTTGCCGAGGTGCGTTCGGCCCATCCCTATCGCTGGATCGACGAGCCGCAATGGCAGCGGGTGCTGGCCTTCGTGGCGACAGGGGGATATGCCCTGCGGGCCTACGATCGGTTCAAGCGGATCGTGCGGGACAAGCAGGGCACATGGCGGCTGACGCATCCTGAACACGCAGCGCGGCACCGGCTGAACGCTGGGATCATCGTCGATTCCGAGATGCTGGAAGTGCGGTTCCGCAACGGGCGCTCGCTGGGCAAGGTCGAGGAAGGCTTCGGCGCGACGCTATCACCGGGGGATACGATCCGATTTGCGGGGATGGACCTTGAGGTCGAGGGCGTGCGCGATCTGGAATTGATCGTGCGGGCGGCCAAGAAGCCGGGGCAAATTCCCAGCTACATGGGCGCAAGGCTGCCGCTGACGACGCACTTATCAGACCGGGTGCGAGGACTGATGGTGGACCGGGCGGGATGGTCGCGGTTCCCTGATGACGTGCGCGAATGGCTGGAAATGCAGGACTGGCGCAGCAGGTTGCCGGGGCCAGGGATGCTGCTGGCGGAGAGCTTTCCGCATCAGAACAAGCACTACACAGTGTACTACACCTTTGAGGGGTGGAACGCGAACCAATCGCTGGGGATGCTGATCACCCGGCGGATGAACGAGCTAGGCCAAGTGCCGCTGGGATTCGTGGCCAATGACTATTCGCTGGCAGTGTGGGGGGCGCGGCCAGTGGACGATCCCGCACCGCTGCTGTCCCCCGACATTCTGGCGCATGAATTTGTGGAATGGGTGCAAGAATCGCACCTGTTGCGCCGCGCCTTCCGCGAGGTGGCAGTGATTTCAGGGCTGGTGGAACGGCAGCATCCGGGCAAGCGCAAATCGGGCAAACAGGTGACCTTTTCGACCGACCTGATCTATGACGTGCTCCGCAAATACGAGCCGGACCACTTGCTGATCGAGGCGGCCTGGGCCGATGCGCGCGCGCGGATGACCGATGTGGGGCGGCTGGGCGATCTGCTGGACCGCGCGGCAGGGCAACTGGTGCATGTCGAGCTTGACCGCGTCAGCCCGTTGGCGGTGCCAGTGCTGGTGATGATCGGGCGCGAGACAACGCCTGCCGGGGCGGCAGACGATGAATTGCTGATGGAGGCAGAGTCTTTGGCCGCAGCGGCGATGCGTGCGAATTGACGGGCCTTATCAACCGATCCACAGCCACAGGCCAGCAGGCAAGCTAAAGAAGTGGTAGTGGGCCCATGTGATCAGGAACCACACCAGGAATGCGATGATCCAAATGACGCCGATCTCGCCAGAATGTTCAAAGCGGGGCCAGAATGATGTCCGGCGCAGCCATGGACCATATTCGCGCTTGTTCCATTCGCCCTTGCGCTTGTCCTGAAAGTGCGAGCCGAGCAGCGCAAGCACGATCAACCCTGCCATCAGTATGATCGAGCGGCCTGTGGGTGCCGCGATGATGTGCCCCAGCGCCCAAAGCGCGATAGCCCACATCATCGGGTGCCGCGTGATCTTGAACACGCCCGAGGGGATCACGGTGCCAAGGCCTGCTGCGTTGTTCCCGGGCAGTGCCGGGTTGCGCGAGAACGATGGCAAAAGGAAAGCCGTGGCGACGATCGTCAGCATACTGGCCAGCGCCCAAGAAAGCGGATGCATCCCGTCCCACAGCGCGGAACCTGCATCTGTACGATCAAACACCACGATGGCCCAAGCCAGCGTGCCGATGGATACGAACGAATAGAGCAAGAGAAAGGCTTGTGTGCCGAGTTTTGCCATCAGAGCGCCACGCAGCGGTCCTGACATCACAAAGTGGGACACCACAAAAGCAAGTGTTGCCACCACAAGGTGGACCAACGAAGCATCCATTATCAGCCCCCATTTGCGTTGGCTCGATGCGGTCGTGTCCCACTGGGTGGTGTAAGAAGGTTTCCCTGACAGGGTAGCCACCGTCGATCTTCTGTTAGGGTTCGGATGCGAACTCGAACCTGGAGAAG
>NZ_NCII01000098.1 GCF_002256775.1 Novosphingobium sp. 17-62-19
GAAGCTCCAGCCACCGCGCTGATGTCCACCATGCTTGCGCACGATACGGTAGAGCCAGCGCTCGACGCCGCCAGTCAGCGCAAAGTAGGCGCGGTCGATTGTCAGGATCAGGCCGCGATCGAGCACACCCGCATAGAACCAGTCGGGCAGGATGAGCTCGATGCCAACGGCTCGGCCACGGTCGTCGAGTGTCTCCCGCCATTCGTTGATCCAGGAGAAGCGGTGACGGCGGCGCTGGTGCTGCTGGCGGATCGACGTGGCAACGGTAGTCGATTGCAATCGGTCGAGCGCTGCGCGCAGCCGCTCATAATGGTCCTTGCCAGTCCCACGCCCGATGAAGGTCAGAATCTCGTGCGGACGGGCGGCGATGTGCCGAGATGTCGGGCGGCCTTCGTCGCGCGCTTCGACGAGCTGACTCGCCGCCCAAATCAGAATGTCGGCATCCCAGATGGTCGCCATGCCGTGTTCGGCTACGGCTTCGACCGAGATCCATGTGGCCCCCATTGCGAAGTCGATCGGTGCGGAGCGCCGCGACTTGGCAAGGCTGAAGAAGGGCCACGACATCAGATCCTGCGCATCGCGCGCGGCAATGTCACCGGGCATCGAATAGAACAGGTCGAGCTGCGCACGTTTTTCATGCGCGGAAGAGGCAGCTGAACTTCGCATCAGCGCCGCACCGGACGCGCGGGGAGGCAAACACCTTTGCCAGGATCTGACGTCGAATTTCGGCGGCCGATTTCGGCCCAGGCATTAAGGTCAGCAATCGCGTAAACGATACGCCCACCCAGTTTTCGGTAGACGGGGCCGGTTCCGTAACAGCGATGTTTCTCGAGCGTTCGGGCGGACAGGCCAAGATGGATGGCAGCGTCGGGCGTCTTGAGAAACCGCTGGACCGCAGATGTGGCAATTTCGATCATCGAGAACCTCCTGATGGTATGCCGGACACTGGCGACAGGTCAGGCGGGCAGGAGGTGAGATTTGGATGCTTGCAGCTTGTCGGTGAACGGACATAGGGCAGCCCTGCCGAATGTCCCGATCAGTGGCCGCTCAACAGGGCGAGATAGCCGCCGTCGCGCATAGCGAGCGCCTGTCGCTGCCAGCGCGCAATCCGTTTGCGCTCGCTCGACGTGTCCCATTCGGCGGCTGAATATCGCCCGGCATCGCGGGCGATAAGTTCGATGGCCAATTCGCGCGTGGTTGCACCGCCGGACAACGCATCGAGCAACCGAAGCCATTGGACCAGACGCCAGTGCTCTGACGGACCGGGCGCAAGGCAGAACGGGAGCTTCTTCACATGTCCGAGATGGCAATGGTCATGAAAGTCGCAAACAGCGGCCTTCCGTGTTTCCCAAAATGCGTCGCCCGGAAGAACATAGGCGAGCGGTTCGGTCTCTGTTGTCTCGCCGCAAATATTCAGGCGGTAGCGGCGCTTAGCCGTCGATAGGACGAGATGCCGCCCTTCATCATCGCGGTGCTGGGCCGCGAATTTCATGCTCCCGACAATTTCGACTTGGCTGCAGCCGTCGCAAGGGAAAGGAGCCGGGCGCAAAAGGATGACGCTGGCCGCTGTAGATGGGTGCCAGATGATCGGGAGATGGTGGGCCGGGAGATCAGGGTCCGCAGCGAAAGACCAACCCCCAGCGCCGGGCCAGACGACTCAGCGCGAGTGGCGCAGCGTCAACGGCTTCAGCATATTGGTCGCGGTATTCAGGATTGCGGCGCAGGAATTCCTGCGCGAAATCCGTGCGGTCATAGTTTTCATACGCTTTGGCGTAATTCTCCGAACGCCAGTCGGGCGGCTTCTCCATCGCACCTCTCCTATGAGGTTTTTTTGGAGTCGAACGATCACGTCGGAGCCGTGACGAGAGAAGTGCTCGAGTCAGTTCCGGGCTCCCCCGCGGCAAGGCACAATCAATTGCGCCAGATTGGTGCTAAATGCCCAGTTTTATTGGGTTCGCGGGGCCATCAGGTGTTTGTAGCCGTGTTCCGTCATCCACCTGGCGCGGGCGAGATGGGTATCATAGACCCTTCGCGCGCGATCCGGCTCACTGGCAGGATCGATGGCGAAGATGATCGAAACCACCTCTTCCCATGATGCCTCGTCCTTTTCGGCATCCAGCAGGCGAAGATACGTGACAAGGTGGCGCTCATCATAAGCGCTCAATCGGTTCGACTGCGGTGGTTCATCGGCAAACTCAGGAGCCGACATGGGTCTCTCCTTGTAGCAAAACCTGTTTAGTGACTGCGCCCCTGCAACGCGCGCAGAGAAGCAGGGTGAACTTATTCCCAATCGGGCAGTGCGCTATCCCCAGCACGGGATAATGCCGAGCCCAGATTGCCGGGACAAAACATTCCCAGAGGCAATGATCTGCCTGTTGTAGTTCAGAAATTGTAAAATTGCTGCTGAGATTCGGTGAATGGCGGTGGGTTTGCGTTCAACGACCGCCAGGTTTTTCGAAAAATCGCACGGGATCGACGGCAAGTTCTTCTGCGAGTCGCTCGATAGTGTCGAGCGTCGGCGAATTGGCTGCGCGTTCGAGAAGGCCGACATAGTTTCGGTTGATTCCGGCACGATGCGCCAATTCCTCCTGCGAAAGCCCACTGGCGTGTCGCAATCGCCTTAAATTCGTCCCAAAAATCTCCCGAAGCCTCATGCTTCGTGGGTCGGCGTAACCCTAATATACTGCCACCCAATATACTAGGGATTCGTCATCGCCCGGAGTGACCCGGGCGATGACTTGGCCGATTCAATGGTCGTTGCGGCGGCTCGGGCGGTTCCAGACCAGATCGTGACTGCCGTCTTCGGCTTCGAACAGCTGGGCGAAAATGGGTGCCATGAAGCTGGGGTCGTCGAGCTTCACCGAAAGGTACGGACGGTCGTCCTGGGTGTGCTTTTTCCAGGCTGCGCCGATTTCGACTTCACCGATGAGGACCCGGTGGGTGGGTGCATTGCCGCTGGTGTTTTCTTCCGCGACGATCCTGACTGATTTGGCCTGAAGGGCGAGAGTGACGATCTGGCCCCGGAGTTCGCCCGAAACCATCTTGAAGTTGCCGATCTTTGCCATGGGTATTTCCTTTCCGTTGGACGGGACCGCGCCAGTGCGGCCTCGATGCGCGGATAAAGGTCAGCCAGTGGCAGGCGCCGCAGCGTAAGCCCGCAGTGTTAGCGAAGGACGGTGTGGCCGGGCTTTCTTGTTTCGCGAGGAACGGCGGAACGCCGGGGGAAGAAAGTTCGGCAAGCACCGTTGCGGCAAGCCTGCCAAGCGAAGCGTCTGGCTGACATGGGCGCGGATCGAAAGAGGCCGTACTGGTCGGTTCTGCCGGGAAGGACGCCAGATGCTGATCGCATGCTCTAGCTCGGGTGAACGCAGGCCCTGAACCCTCGGTTCAAAATCGGCCAAGCAAAGGAAGCGACTGGACCGGCGGTATTGGCCCCTCACGCCATCACTCGGCCGACATGGATTGGCCTGTAGAGGCTTGCCCACCCGCGGGACCAGCTAGCCCTGAGGTGCGCACGTATCACGCTCCGACATCGTCACGCTTCGCCATGCCGAGAGGGATGTCGCCATGGCAGCGATGGATCCAAGGATTGCCAGCAGCATGCTGTTGTCCGTTGCCAGTGATCCAAGCGCGTGCGCGGCCTGAAACCCGGCGATGCCCGCGGGTATGGCAAAGAGGAACGCGATCCCGACACGGAGCATGGGAGAGCGGACAAAGGCGATGAGGCCCTGTCCAATCAGAAGCGTAGCAATGCCTGCCGACAGTCCGCCCAGGATTGCTCCGAGATGACCAACATCATGGCGGAGCAGCAGGAAAGCACACGTGAGCCCGGCATAGACAGGCAGCGCGTAGCTGGCGAGGCGGAAGAGCAGCGCGAGCACATAAAGGCCAGCCACGGCCCCGAGGATGAGAAAAATGGTCATAAGCGTCCCTTGTCTGGACGCGCTCGCCACCACCTCCTCAGCGCAATCTGCGGTGCAAGAATAGCACGGCAGGGCACAGGCCGAAAAGGCGAAATGTGCCTGAGGTTAGCGGCTGAAGGGGTCATATTCTCGAACCACCTGTTCCGGGTCACCGTCAAATTCGTCAGCGGGGATGACGAAGTAGCCCTGATTGGTTTCGATGAGGACGATGACCGTCATCAGCGTCCGGGAGAGGTTCCAGCCAAGCGATTGTGCGGTTGCCAGTGGCATGTTGCGGCTCCTGCCTAGGAGCGGGACCACCCCGCTCGACAGTCGCCCCACAGGCCGGGGGCTGGCCGCAATCACCGCAGCAAAGCTGCGGCCGCACGCGCACGCGTAGCGGACCCTTCACGGGTTGATTGAAGGAGGACAGACTTCGCGCCCAGGGATCAGCGGCTAATGCGAGCGAGTGGTTCTGCGGCGGTTCGAGCTATGCTAATTGCGACCAGCTAATTTCGCGGTTCTCTCCGATGCTGATCTAGGCATCACTTCAAAACGATGATGACCGGTATCGCAGTCACGAAGCCATTTCATGATCGTCATATCCGGCATTGCGGTTCATATGATCGAGCATCCCCGCACCTATGCCGATGGAGCGCCGCAGCTTTGAGTGGAAGCATGGCGAGAAGATGCAACCTGCCTGTGGTCAGCAAGCGCTCAGCTCCGATCGAGTCGCATCCGCGCTGGGGACAGAGTGACTTTCCAACAGCAGCGTCCAGAACCTAAACCGTTGCGGGCGGCGATTGAAAACCCACACCGCTATCAGGCGATGGGGTTCGAGAATGAGTGGGAGAGTTTTGGTGACGCCGAAACGGCTGTCCGAACCTGCGCTATGGCCATCCGGCCATTACTTCCCGGCATATTACGCCACTGTTACGCGGGGCCAAATTTGAGGCGCGTAACAAGAAAATCAATCTCGGCTTACGCCGTTAAGTATTGATTTTGCTTGGAAAAACTGGAGCGGGCGAAGGGATTCGAACCCTCGACCCCAACCTTGGCAAGGTTGTGCTCTACCCCTGAGCTACGCCCGCTCGTGCGTTTCTGGCCGGTCGGAAATGCCCCGTCCGGCTGGGGTGTTGGGGCCTCTAACGGCGACTCGGCATTAGCGCAACAGCAAAAATGCAGGCGATGCGAACTCTTTGTGCAAATGCCCGATTCCCCTTGCCGAATGGCGTGCCATCACCACATTGTGCGAGAAATCCTGAACTGCACCTAGAAGCACCAAAATGCACCTAGATGCACCTGAACCTACCGGAGAAGCACTTTGGCCAGCATGGGGCTAAGCCTGGACGAACAGAAAGCGGTCGATCGCTTCCGCACCAACGTAGTCGAACCTTCGATGACCAAACTGGTCATTCTCGACTTCTGGGCGGAGTGGTGCGGGCCGTGCAAGGCGCTCACGCCGGTGCTTGAAAAAGTGGCGGCGGAATATGCCGACAAGGGGGTCGTGCTCGCCAAAGTGAACGTCGACGAGGAGCAGTTCATCGCTGCGCAGTTCCAGGTGCGCTCGATCCCAACGGTCTATGCGATGTTTCAGGGCCAGCCGGTGGCGGACCTTACGCCTGCGCGCGGTGAGACTCAGTTGAAGCAATATATCGACCAGTTGCTGGCCAAGCTGCCGATCGAAGCGGGGGAGCCGGCGCAAGACGTTGCGCCGCTGCTGGCGATGGGCGAGGAAATTCTGGCCGAGGGCGATGGTGAGCGGGCGGCCGCTGTCTTTGCACAGATCGTTGAAATCGCACCCGATAATGCGCAGGCCCATGCAGGGCTGGTGCGCGCGCTGATTGCGGCCGGGCACAAGGATGAAGCACAGGGCGTGCTTGATTCGCTGGCACCGGAGATGGCCAATGACCCGGTCTTTGCGCAGGCGCGGTCCGCTTTGGCGCTGGCCGAGGATGCGCCTGAGGAAAGCGAACTGGCCGCTTTGCGCGCGGCTGCGGCTGAACGTCCGGCGGACATGGAAGCACAACTGGCCTTTGCCAACGCGCTCTACGCCGCCGGTGAGCGGGACGAGGCGGCGGCCAAATTGCTTGCCATGATTGCGGCGGACCGCGAGTGGAACGAAGGCGCAGCCAAGGCCCGCCTATTGCAGATCTTCGAGGCTATCGGCCTTGAAGATCCGTGGGTTTCGGCCACCCGGCGCAAGCTTTCCACCGTGCTGTTCGGCTGAGCGTAGTGAAGGCTGTGCGCCTTTCAATCTTCCCGCTGGCGGGCGCTGTGCTCTATCCGGGGCTGCAATTGCCCCTGCATATCTTCGAACCGCGATACCGCGCGATGGTGAGCGATTCGCTGGCACGCGATCGGCGCATTGCGATGATCCAGCCACAATCGGCCGATCCCGGCGCGCCGCTGTTCACCATCGGTTGCGTGGGAAAGATCGCCGATGTCGAGGCGATGGAGGACGGGCGTTACAATCTGATGCTTGAGGGCGTCGCCCGGTTCCGCGTGATTCGCGAGTTGGAAGTGACCACGCCGTTTCGTCAGGTCGAGGCTGAGCTTCTGACCGACGACATGAACGAGGCGCTGAGCGCCGTCGAGCGCGCCTCGTTCGAGCGCGAATCGCGCAAGTTTGCCGATGCGCAGGGCTATGCCGTCGATTGGGATTCGGTCGGACGGCTGGATGACATGTCGCTGATCAACGGCGTTTCGCAGATCGCCCCGTTCGATGCTGCGGCCAAGCAGGCGCTGCTAGAGGTCAATACGCTGGGCGAGCGCTGCGAATTGCTGGTGCAACTGATGCAGTTCTTCGGCAAGCGCGATAGCGACGATGGCGGGCGGGTCACGCTGCAGTAACGCTATGATCCTCCCCGTTTTTGCGAAGCACAAATGGGGAGGTGGCAGCCCGTAGGGCTGACGGAGGGGTTCTTTGTCTACCCCTCCACCACCAGCTTCGCTGGCGGTCCCCCTCCCCGTCTGGGCTTCGCCAAAACAGGGAGGATTTTTAGAATTGCGCCTGAATCCCGTCGATCACAAACTGTGCCGCCAAGGCCGCCAGCAGCACGCCAAGCAAGCGGGTGATGACCGCTTCCACTTGTGAGCCAAGCGCCCGGATCAGCGGGCGGGCACCGACCAGCGCGCCGAAGCTCATCACCATCACCACGCCTAATGCACTGAGGATAATGGCGGTTTCCTCAACGCCGCTTGCACGTGACGTGAGCAGCATGACCGAGGCAATCGAGCCGGGTCCGGCAAGCATCGGCATGGCCATCGGGAAGACCGAGACATCCTCCACCTGAGGCTGCGCAGTGCGGACTTTCTCTGCACGCTCTTCACGCCGTTCCGTGCGCTTTTCGAACACCATGTCGAGCGCGATCAGGAACAGCATGATGCCGCCTGCGATGCGGAAACTGTCGAGTTCGATGTGCAGCGCGCCCAGCAGGTCTTCCCCGAACAGCGCGAACACCAGCAGGATGCCAGTGGCGATCAGGCAGGCGCGCAGGGCCATGCTGAACGCCTGCTTCGCTGTGGCATTGGCGGTGAGCCCTGCATAGATCGGCGCGCAGCCGGGCGGATCGATCACCACGAACAGCGTGATGAAGGCCGATATGAACAGTTCCCACATCGTTCAGGCGCCCTTTCCGGGGAACACGCGGTCGAACACTTGCGTCATGGTGCTGTTTTTCCAGATCCATGCGGTGTGATGGCGGCTTCCATCGGGCAGAACGGTGGAGCGCCACGCAAGGCTGCCATCGCGGGACTGGCCGGTTTTGCTGTCCGATCCTTCGGGCGCATTGTTGGCAGGCAGCGGCCCGGCGAGCGGCAGGACGGGCGCATTCTTGCCCTGCTCCTTGCGTTCGCGCTTGCTGCCGGGCTGGGGGCGTACGTCACCCTCGGGCCTGCGCCGCACAGGGCAATCCGCCACGGTGCCTTGCGCCCAGTCCAGTTCGGGCAGCGCCTTGGCCAGTGCCACGCCATCGTCCAGCACCCACTTCCAAGCCTGCTTGCCCTTGAACTGGCGTTCCCAGACAGTGACGTATTCGCCGTTTCCGCCCTCGGGATAGCTCGCGCCGCCTATGGTCAGGCCGGCCGAGCCATCGCAGGCGATCCACGCGGCACGCGGCGCCCATTTGTAGGGTTCGGCGGGGTCCTTGCGGTCCTTGAGCAGCGCCTTGGCGGGCACACGATTGCCATCGAACATCTCTGCGGTATCGGCAGCGGTTTCGCGGAAAGCGGTCCATTGGCCTTTTTCGCGGGCGAGGCGGGCAAAGGCGATGTCGGCTGCGATCAGCGCGCTGGGGTTGGCATAGGCGCGCTGCGGACGTCCGGGTCCGCCTTCGCCCTCGGGCGGGGGGGCGGGTTGGGCGAGGAGCGGGGTGGTGCAGAGGAGGAGTGCGAGGGGGATCAGTCGCTTCATGGACTTGGTCTAGCCGATGGCGCGCGCGATGCCCACCCCGCTCACAAGCGGTGCGTGCATCTGCACTTCTTTGCCCAAAATCCCGCTCATGCTGAGCTTGTCGAAGCATCCCACGCGGTGCCAAACGTCCTTGGACAGGCTGAGGATGAGCGGGGGTGGAGAGTGGGGTGTGCGCCTCAAACCGCGTCGGCGGCCAGCTCCAGCCCGGCGTTGCGATAGGCCGCCACCAGCGTGTTCCGCAGCAGCACCGCGATGGTCATGGGGCCAACACCGCCGGGCACCGGCGTGATGGCCGAGGCCACGGCGGCGGCGGAGGCATAGTCCACATCGCCGACCAGCTTGGTCTTGCCTTCGACCGCACCGGGAACGCGGTTGATGCCAACGTCGATCACGGTCGCGCCGGGCTTGATCCAGTCGCCCTTGACCATTTCCGGGCGGCCCACGGCGGCAACCACGATGTCGGCGCGGCGAACGACGTCGGCCAAGTCCTTGGTGCGGCTGTGCGCCACGGTGACGGTGCAGCTTTCCGCGATCAGCAGTTGCGCCATCGGCTTGCCCACGATGTTGGAGCGGCCAATCACCACCGCATCAAGGCCCGACAGGCTGCCCAGACGGTCCTTCAGCAGCGTCAGGCAGCCCAGCGGGGTGCAGGGCACGAAGCCGGGTTGGCCCACGGCAAGGCGGCCCGCGTTGGTCACGTGGAAGCCATCGACGTCCTTGTCAGGATTGATTGCGGCGATGACTTTCTGTTCATCGATATGCTTTGGCAGCGGCAACTGCACGAGGATGCCATCGACAGCCGCATCGGCGTTCAGCGCTTCGACCACGGCCAGCAGATCGGCCTCTGACGTATCGGCAGGCAGCTTGTGTTCGAAGCTGTTCATGCCCGCTTCCAGCGTGCTCTTGCCCTTGGAGCGGACATAGACCTGGCTGGCCGGATCTTCGCCTACCAGCACCACGGCTAGGCCCGCCTTTCGCCCCGCCTTTGCTTCGAACGCGGTGGCGAGGTTACCCACCCGGGCGCGCAAGGTGGCCGCAAAGGCCTTTCCGTCGATTACGTCAGCAGTCATGGGAATGTCCGTAAGTTCAGACGCCCGCCGTGGAAGCGGCAATGCCGCTCAGCAGGATCATCAGCAGGTTGAGCCCGATGATCAGCACCATCGGCGAAAAATCGATCGCGCCGGTATCGGGCATGATCTTGCGGATGGGGCGCAACATGGGTTCCAGAATGGCGTTCAGCGCTTTCCAGATCGCCGCAACCGCATTGTTGTGCATGTTCACGACGTTGAACGAGATCAGCAGGCCAAGCACGAACTGGACGATCACCACAATGACGATGATGTTGACGAGATAGTTGATCATCGAGATCAGCGTGTAGAGCATCATTGGCGCATTTCCCTATCGGCTGAAAGGCAGCTTGAACCCGCTCCTAGCCGACCCTCTCCCGGTGCCACAAGTGCCCCTTCGCTGCCCGATGGCGGCGATAAGGCCAGTCTGTATGTGTTGCATACGGAATTGGCAAGATTTCACGGTTTGAGCGTGGTGCTTTCGATGTGCCAGCGCAACTGTTCTGGCGAGGCGCCGTCCACATCGTTGACCCGTCGCATCGTGACTTCGCCATTGATGGTGCGCGGGCCATCCACGATCGTGACGGGCGCGGTGTAGTAGAGCGATCCCGCCGCGCCTTCCTGATCGCCTTTGCCGACCGTTACAACAGGGGCGAGGAGTGAACTCCACTTGGCGGCAAAGGCGCGCTCTTCCATGCCGCTGGCCTTGCCATAATCACCCCAGAAGCCGCGCACGGCCTCCCAGTCACGCGCTTCGATGGCATCACCAAACGCCTGCATGGCTTGCACGGGATCGCGGGTGAGCGAGGGTTCGCCCGGCGTGACTGTCGGCAGCGGTTCGGTGGGTATCAGTTCCGGCATGGGCGTGGCGGGTGCAAGCGCCGCTGCGTCCGTCGCGTCCGGCGAGGGCGAGGCGGGGCCTTTCTGGCAACCGCCAAGGTGGAAGACGAGCGCCGAAGCGGCAGCGAAAGCAAGCGCAATGCGGGTCATCCCGCACGGACGCTTGAAAGCCCTTGTTGTTCCGCTCAGGCGCGGATGAGCGTGCCTGCGCCTTGCGCCGTGAAGATTTCCAGCAGCATTGCGTGGGGCACACGGCCATCAAGCACGACGGCTGCCTCGCAACCCGCCTCGACCGCGTGGACGCAGGTTTCCAGCTTGGGGATCATGCCGCCGCTGATCGTGCCGTCTTCGGCCAGCCGTGCGATGTCGGCCGGGCGCAGATCGGTGAGGAGGTTCTTGTCCTTGTCGAGCACGCCGGGAACGTCGGTTAACAGGAACAGCCGCGATGCGCCCAGCGCCGCCGCGATCGATCCGGCCATGGTATCGGCATTGATGTTGTAGGTGTGGCCATCCTTGCCCACGCCAATGGGCGCGATCACCGGGATGATTCCCGCCGCGCTCAGCGTATCCAGAATACTGGTGTCGATTTCGGTCGGCTCGCCCACAAAGCCCAGATCGACCACGCGTTCGATGTTGCTGCCCGGATCCTTGGTGGTGCGCTCCACCTTGGTGGCGGTGACGAGGCCTGCGTCCTTGCCGGAAATGCCGATGGCCTTGCCGCCCGCGCCTGCGATCCAGCCGACCAGTTCCTTGTTGATCTTGCCCGAAAGCACCATCTCGGCAACTTCGGCCGTGGCCTTGTCGGTCACGCGCAGGCCATCGATGAAACTGGATTCAACGCCCAGCGTCTTCAACATTGCGCCAATCTGCGGGCCTCCGCCGTGGACCACCACCGGATTGATCCCTACGGCTTTGAGCAGCACCACATCTTCGGCAAAATCGCGCGCAGCTTCGGGATCGCCCATCGCGTGGCCGCCATATTTCACCACGAACGTCTTGCCGGCATAGCGCTGAAGATAGGGCAGCGCTTCGGTCAGGGTCTCGGCCTTGGCGAGCATGGCGGGGTCGTGGTTCTGGCTCATGCACGCGCCATTACGCGTAAAAGCTGCAGAATCCAAGATTGAGGATCGCGTGTGGCGCGGTGGATTATGCTGGCCGATTACTCCGGTCGGTCCAGCCACTTGCCCAATTGCACAAAGACCCAGATCAGCGGCGGGACCATGATCGTGGACAGCACCAGTTTGGAAATGATCTGGCCCTGCATGATCGAAACAATCGGCAAATCCTGCCCATAGAACGAGATCGTGATGAACAGAATCGTATCAACCACCTGGCTGAGCATCGAGGCGAGCCATGCGCGCAGCATCAGCATCTTGCCGCGTCCGCCTGCGATGCGCGAGAACAGATAGACGTTGAGTGTTTGCGAGGTGCCATAGGAGATCAGCCCGGCAAACTGCATCCGCGCGCCCTGGCCCAGCAGGCGGGCAAAGGCGTCCTGATCGGTCCAGAACGGGGCGGGGGGCACCACGCGGATCACTACCGTCAAAAGGATCATCGAAACGATCAGCGGCACGAAGCCGAAACGGACCAGCTTGTTGGCCACGTCCTGTCCGAACAGTTCCGCCACCGCGCTGGCCATCACCACCAGCAGCAGGAACGCAAAAATCCCTGATTCCACCGCCAGATCGCCCAGCAGTGGCCACGTGCCGAGCGAGGCGAGTTTGACCCCCAGCACGCCTGCCAGCACGCACATTCCGCCGTAAAGCAGCGACAGGGCGAACAAAGAACGGGGGATGGCGGGCGCAGAAGCGGCGTTATCGTGCATCTAGGGCCGATAGCGCGCTTTTAACCGCACGCCA
>NZ_NCII01000008.1 GCF_002256775.1 Novosphingobium sp. 17-62-19
GCGCGTGCTGCGGGCCTATTCGCCCTATCACAACGTCAAGCAGGGCACGCCCTATCCGGCGGTGCTGGTGACGACGGCGGATACCGATGACCGCGTGGTGCCGGGACACAGCTTCAAATATGCCGCCGCACTGCAGGCCGCTGGACTTGGGCCGAAGCCGCAATTGATCCGCATCGAGACGCGCGCCGGGCATGGATCGGGCAAGCCGGTTTCGAAGCAGATCGAAGAGACGGCGGATGTCTTTGCATTTCTGGCGCACTGGACGGGGCTGAAGCCGAAGGACTGACGGGCATTCGGGTATCTCCCCATGGTTGGACGGGTGTGCTAAGCCACTGAGAACGATGATGTGGGAGCAGGATAGAATGGGTGCGCGCCTTGCGGGCGTGCTTGCCGCGACGGCGCTTTTCGCGTCGGGCGCGGTGCGCGCGGACGATGGTGCTGAGACGGCCGCGGCTGTGTCGCCAGCAGTCACCACTGGCTCGGCGCAAAAGCCCGTGGTGCCGAACCGACTGGTCCTGCCGCGCAGCGCCTATCCTGAAACGCGCGATGATGGGCTGGTCGAACAAGTGTTTGGTCATCGCGTTGCCGATCCCTATCGCTGGCTTGAGGCCGACCCGCGCAGCGAGCCCAAAGTTGCAGGCTGGATGGCGCAGCAGAATGCGCTTTCGGCGGACTATCTGGCCAAGCTGCCACAGCGCGACAAGTTTGCGGCGCGTATCCGCAGCCTGTTCGACTACGAACGCTATGGCCTGCCGCGCAAGGCCGGGAGCCGGTATTTCTACACGCGCAACAGCGGCTTGCAGAACCAGTCGGCGCTGTGGGTGCGCAGTGGCGTGGCGGGCAAGCAGCGGTTGCTGCTCGATCCCAATACGTGGAGCGTAGACAGCACGCTGGCGCTGGCGCAGTGGGAGCCTTCGCCGAGCGGCAAGTACGTGGCCTTTGCCGAACAGGAAGCAGGGAGCGACTGGCGGACTTTGCGCGTGGTCGAGGTTGGCACGGGCAAAGTGTTGGGTGAGCCGGTGCGCTGGGCCAATGATACGGAGATCGCGTGGATTGGCGACGAGGGCTTCCTCTATTCGCGCTTTCCTGAGCCGAAAGCCGGGCAAGACCCGCGTGCGCCGCGCTACGACAAGGCGGTGTGGTTCCATCGCGTGGGCAGCGGGCAGGCTAGCGATGAACTGGTCCACGCCACGCCCGACCATCCTGAATGGAGTCACAAGGCGCAAGTGACCGCTGACGGGCGCTGGGCGGTGATCGTCAGCGAAGTCAGCACCGACCGGCGCAATGCGGTTCATCTGATCCAGTTGGACGCGCGCCGCGATGGTGCGTGGAAGGCCGAGGCGCTGGTGCCCGAGATTGCCGACCACTGGAAGCTTGTCGCGGGCATGGGCAACAAGCTGTGGTTCCTCACCGACCGGGGGGCGGCGAATTTCCATCTGGTGAGCATCGATCTGGCCCGCCCCAAGTTGGGCTGGAAAGTGGTGGTGCCCGAACGCGGCAACACGCTGGAAGGCGCGCGGATGATCGGTGACCGGTTCCTGCTGTCTTACCTGAAGGACGGGCAAAGCGTGGCGGTGATGACCGACCGCAAGGGGCAGCCGGGCACAGCGATCACGCTGAACGGCATTGGCACCGCCAGCGGCTTTGGCGGACGGCCCGGCGATGCCGAGACGTTTTACCAGTTCACCAGTTTCAATATGCCGCCTGCGATCTATCGCATGGATCTGCGCAGCGGTGCGGTTACGCCATTTGCGGTGCCGAAGATGAGCTTCGATCCGGCAGACTACAGCGTGGAGCAGCGCGAATTTGCGTCGAAGGACGGGACTAAGGTGCCGCTCTATGTGGTGCGCAAGCGCAGTCTGGCGCAGGCGGGCAAGCCGCTGCCGACACTACTCTATGGCTATGGCGGGTTCGATATCTCGCTGACACCGGGCTATTCGCCGGTGCGGATGGCGTGGCTGGAAGCGGGCGGGGCGTTTGCGCTGGCCAACATTCGCGGTGGAGGCGAGTTCGGCAAGGCGTGGCACGAGGCCGGGCGGCGGGACAAGAAGCAGAACAGCTTTGACGATTTCATCGCAGCGGGGGAATACCTTATTTCTCAAGGCATTGCTGCCAAGGGTGGGCTGGCGGTGCAGGGATCGTCTAACGGCGGGTTGCTGGTGGGCGCGGTGGTCAACCAGCGGCCCGATCTGTTTGCAGCGGCCAATCCTGATGTGGGTGTGATGGATATGCTGCGGTTCGACCGGTTCACGTCAGGCCGATTCTGGGTGGATGATTATGGCCGCCCTGACCGCGAGGAAGACTGGCGGACACTGCGCAGTTATTCGCCCTATCACAACATCGCAGGCGGCACGGATTATCCGGCGATCCTTGTGACCACGGGTGAGAACGATGACCGTGTGGTGCCTGCGCACAGCTTCAAATATGTGGCGGCGCTGCAGACTGCGCTGATCGGGGAGAAGCCGCATCTGCTGCGGGTGGAGCCGCGCGCGGGGCACGGCGCGGGTAAGCCGGTGGACAAGGTGATCGATAGCGGGGCTGATGTGCTGGCGTTTCTGGCCTATTGGACAGGGTTGCCCGACGGCGCAGAGTGCGACTGAATTCGTTCATCTAAGGGTCTCTTTTTATGAACAATGGCTGTCATGCCGGTTCAGCACGATCTCACGCCGAATCAGGCAAACCTTCATGTGTGGCGGGAAAGGCCCGTCACGGATGAAGGATTGAAGCCATGAAGACATTCTCCAAGGCCCTCGTCGGAACCGTTGCCGCCGCTGCGGTTGCGGTGTCTTCGGCCACCCCGGCAGTTGCGCGTGACAATCGCGGCGGAATCGATGGTGGTGACATTATTGCAGGCGCGCTGGTGATCGGCGGCATTGCCGCGATTGCGGCGGCCAGCAGCAACAATGATCGGAACAGCTATGACCGGATCGGTTATGGCGGGAACGATTGGCGCGGACGCGATGGCTGGAACGATGGCCGGTTTGGCCGCATCGATCCACGCGCGGCGGTGGCGCAGTGCGTTCAGGCCGCAGAGCGCAACGCCGGACGTGTAAGCTATGGCCGGGCAGATGTGACTGACGTTCGCGATGTACGCAACACCCGCTACGGCTATGAAGTACGCGGACGGATTGCCGTGAACTCGCGCGGACGGGACTGGCGCGATGGCGATGCCCGTTATGGCCGAGGCTGGAACAACGACTATCGCGGCTGGAACACCTCGCTCCGCGGCTATGACAGCGGCTCGTTCAAGTGCAGGATCGAACGTGGGCGGATCGTCCACCTCGACTACAGCGGCATTCGTGGCCTCTGATCGGTGAGGACTTACGGGGGCGGGCGGTTCAGGCCTCGGAAAGCCTGAACCGCCTAGCCGGGTGAAGGGATGGGAAGGGAATTTAGCATGGCAGGACGCTTTTCAAGGATCGCAGTGACCGCAGCCGGCGTGGCGACTGCGCTTTTGCCTTTGGCAGCCGAAGCGCGGCCTGGCTGGGGTGGCGGCGGCTGGGGCGGGCGCGGTTGGCACCGTGATCGCGGGATCGACGGTGGCGATGTGCTGGCTGGCATTCTGATCATCGGCGGCATTGCCGCGATTGCCAGCGCCGCCAGCAACGCCAACCGTAACCAGCGCACCATTCCGCGAGATAACCTGCCACAGGATGATGGCTATCGCTACCAACCACCGCGTCAGGATGAGTGGCGCAGCGACGGTCGCGTGCAGGACTGGCAGGGCAGCGGGCCGGGCTATAGCGGACAAGTTGGCGATGGGCAGGGCTATCCGCAAGATAGCCGTGGCACGGCCACGCGTGGACTTGATGGCGCGGTTGATAATTGCGTGACCGAAGCTTCGCGCAGGGATGAGATCGACGAGATCTATGATGCCACGCGCAATGGCAGCGGATACCGCGTGTCCGGCACACTGCGTAGTGGCGACAATTTTACCTGCGAGGTGAACGCGCAGGGAGGCGTGCTGCTGGACATTCGGCGTAGACCGAATTGAGAAGGACTCGCATCACGTTTCTTTTTGTGGTCCCTTGCGGCGCGGCGTTCTGCTGATTATCGGCTGATCAAGGCATTCAACAAGGATTCCATGCACCATGACCACATTCGACGACCGCGAGAAGGCTTTCGAGGCCAAGTTCGCCCGCGACGAGGAAATGATGTTCCGCGTTCACGCGCGGCGCAACCGCCTGCTGGGCGTGTGGGCGGCGGAGCGTATGGGCCTGGATGCGGCCGAGACCGAAGCCTATGCCAAGTCCGTCGTGCAGGCCGATTTTGAAGAAGCGGGTGACGAAGACGTGGTCCGCAAGCTGCTGGGCGATCTGACCTCTGCAGGTATTGAGACCGATGAAGCGGAAATCCGCACCGCGCTTGACGCGAAGTCTGTCGATGCGCGTCGCCAGCTGATGGGCGAACCCTGATGGCGATGCCTGCAGCGGAAATCGAGGCGATGATCCGCGCGGCCTTGCCTGATGCCGAGGTGGAGATCACCGATCTGGCAGGCGACGGCGATCACTATGCCGCGCGCGTGGTTTCGGCCAGCTTTGCCGGAATGGCGCGCGTAAAGCAGCACAAGCTCGTTTACGAAGCGCTCGGCGGGCGCATGGGTGGCGAGCTTCATGCCTTGCAACTGACCACTGCCGTTCCCAATTGAGAGCGGAAAGGAACACCTTCCCCATGTCGACCGACCAGCGCATCTCCGAAATCGTCAATGGCAATGACGTCGTCCTGTTCATGAAGGGCACGCCACTGTTTCCGCAGTGCGGCTTTTCCAGCAAGGCGATTGCCATCCTTGAGCATCTGGGCGTGGAGTACTCCACCGTTGATGTTTTGCAGGACATGGAAATCCGCAGCGGCATCAAGGCGTTCTCGGACTGGCCGACGATCCCGCAGCTCTACGTGAAGGGCGAATTCGTTGGTGGATCGGATATAATGATGGAGATGTTCCAGGCCGGCGAATTGCAGCAGGTCATGGAAGATTCAGGCGTGAAGGCGGCCTGACGGACAATTTGAGAGGCGGCAGGGTTCTGCCGCCTTTTGGCAAGATCAGGGCGCGGTCGGCAAAATGCCGGTTGCGTCTTTTTTTGGTTCAGCGCGTGGGAAAGTCCCGGGAGAGGCGGAGCCATGGGAGACCGGGGGGACTGGCTCCGCCTCGAGAAGAACTACTCTTCGGGACACGTAAGATAATGCAGGCATCGTGCCAGAAGAGTCAAGTAACTAAAAACATGAGGTTTTCGTAATTTTCGCCTGATCCATCCGGCGCGAGTTGTAAATTCATCCGACATAAGTGGCGGGCTTGGCAATCGATCCGCGCTGGACCATGGTGCAAGTGTAATGGAAACGCATGACATAGAGCCGGAGAACTGGCTGGCAAATACGGTCCCGGCAGCCACGACTGTCATTTTTCGGCGCGATCCTGAAGGTGGACCTGCGCAGATCCTGATGGTGGAGCGCAATGCCAGCCTGGTGTTCGCGGGCGGCGCCACGGTGTTTCCGGGGGGCAAGGTCGACCCTGCTGATCGCGAACTGGCCGCGCGCATCGCCGGGGATGGCGCTGACCTTGACGATCTGGCCGCGCGGGTGGCTGCGGTGCGTGAAACGCTGGAGGAGACCGGGCTAGTCGTGGGGATCGAAGGCGTGGTCGATGGCGCGATTGCGGCTGAGGCGCGCCGAATGCTGATTTCATTGGGCGATCTGGGCAGCGTGCTTGACGCATATGGATGGTCGCTCGCGCCCGAACGACTGATAGCGTTTGCGCGATGGTGGCCAAAACACCGAACTGAAAGAATTTTCGACACCCGCTTCTATCTTGCCGATCTGGGCACTGGGGCGGTTGATATTGAAGTGGACGCGACCGAGAACCGACACATGTTCTGGGCAAGTGCGCGCGGCGCGCTCGATCTGGCGGCGGAAGGCAAGATCAAGATCATCTTCCCCACACGCCTCAATCTTGAGCGGTTGGCCCAGTTCACCACATTTGAGGAAACGCGGGCTCATGCGGAGGTGACGCCGGTCGCGACAATCAGTCCGTTCATGGAGCAGCACGAGGGCAAGCCGTGGCTGATGATCCCTGACAATTTGGGGTATCCGGTGCGAGGGGAGCCGCTGGAGCGGGCGCAGCGGGGATGATAGGCGATAGTGCTTAGTCGGTGCAGCCGAATGCGTTGAGGATTTGCGGGCAGTGTTGCTGGACCAATGCTCATGCAAAAACGCGAAGCCATGTCCAGAACACCTGCTTTGTCCCAACCGCCGCCCTTGCACACATCCGAAAGGCTGCTGCCTGAAGGGACCGCGCCACGCCTTGCAGACGAGGCGGAGGCGCCTATCGATTCGCCGGTTCATGCGCTGCAACGCGAGCTTGCCCGGCTTCAACCCGTTGTCGATGGGGGTGATTCGCAGCGGCGCAAGGCGTCAGGCTGGGTGCGGCTTGGGCTGCCATTGATCCTGTCGATCGGGCTTTGGTTTGTAATCATTCAGATTATCGGAACGCTCTGGCATTAGGAAATACCACGTAACGAATTGTTGAGACGCTGACCGATATGCAAGCGCTATGCAAAGCCCACTCGACAAACTGACCCCTGAACAGATCTCTCGCAAAGCACGTGTGGTTGCGGTGATCACCGCACTCGCGCTTGGCCTCGGCTATGTCAGTGATTTTCTGACACCCGTGTCGTCCGGCATCGGGGCATTCTTGCTGACATGCTCGATCCTGCTGGCCGCTCCGCGCCAACGAGCGACGGAATTACTGGGCGCTGTGGCCGTCTGGCTGTGCTTTGCGGAATTTCTGTCAACGATCGATAGTGGTGAGTTCCAGATATGGCGGCTTTCAGTTGCAGTCGCCACACTGGGCGTGGCGATGGCGGTGCTGCGCGTACAACATTTGCGCACACTGATGCGCACCAGCCCGGGAACTGTGGTGGCAGATCTCGACCGGCGCACTGTTGGCGGCATTGGCGTGCTGCCGCGCAGTGATGCGCAATTGGCCGAACTGCGTGGTGAGGAAGCCACCAGCTATTAAGGCCAAAGTGCAAAGACCCTGAAATGCGAAAGCCAAACTCCTGATCGGATGCCTAGGCCTTTTGACTAACCTTTGGCTCTGCAAGCATCGCTTTGGCCAGGGCGCTGTAGTCCGGGCCATCTGAGGTTCCTTGCAGCTTTGCCTGCAAGTTGCGGTAGTGCATCAGCACCTCCTGACCAAACGCGGTCACTTTCGCCCCACCGCCCTTGGCACTGCCGGGTGTGGTTTCGACCAGCGGTTCACGCCAACAACGGTTCATGGTGTCTACCAGCAGCCATGCTCGGCGGTAGCTCATGTCCATTTGGCGGGCAGCGGCGGAGATTGAGCCTGCGTGGATGATAGCATCAAGCAAGTCGGCCTTGCCCGGACCCATGGCGATTTCATCGCCGCAGTAGAGCTGGATCTTGAGTTTGAGGCGCTGCATCGGCGCGCAGGTTATCGGCCCTGCCGCCGACCTTGCAACTTGTTTCGGCGGCAACTAGGCCGATGGAATGATCGCTCAAGTTGAACCGTTTCACGCCATTGCCATCAGCCGTCTCGCACATGATCTGGAGGCGGCGGGGGGCAGCGTGATCCACATGGAGTTCGGCCAGCCTTCCACCGGCGCGCCTGTCAGAGCCATCGCGCTGGCGCACGAGGTGCTCGACAGCGAGGCGATGGGCTATTGGGAGAGCGTTCCGCTGAAGGATCGGATTGCGCAGGGCTATGCCGAGAATTACGGTGTGGGGGTTGAGCGCGAGCAGGTGATCCTGACGTGCGGGGCATCTCCGGCGTTCGTGATGGCGCTTTCGTGTCTGTTCCGGCCCGGCGCGCGGGTGGCGCTGGCACGGCCCGGATACGTGGCCTATCGCAACACCTTGAAGGCGATGTATCTTGAGCCGGTCGAGATGGAATGCGGACCGGACGAGCGGTTTCAGGTGACAGCGGCGGCGGTTGATGCGCTTGATCCGGTGCCTGACGGGCTGATTGTGGCCAGCCCAGCCAATCCGACGGGCACGATCATCGAACCCGCTGAACTGGCGGCGATTGCCGAAGTTTGCCGCAGCAAGGGCATCAGGGTGGTCTCGGACGAGATCTATCATGGGCTGAGCTATGGCGCGAAGGCGGCGTCGATGCTGGAGTTTCTGCCCGATGCCGTGATCGTCAATTCATTCTCCAAGTATTTCAGCATGGCAGGTTGGCGTCTGGGCTGGCTGGTGGTGCCGCCTGTGCTGATTGATGCAGCGCGCGCGCGGATGGGGAGCCTTTTCCTGACGCCGCCGGTGCTGGCGCAAAAGGCCGGATTGATGGCCTTTGAATGCCGCGAGGAACTGGACAGGCATGTGGATGTCTATGCGCGCAACCGGACGATCCTGCTTGAGGCTTTGCCGCAGATGGGCCTTGGCCGCATCGCGCCGCCTGATGGTGCGTTCTATATCTATGCCGATGCCAGCGAGTTTACCGACGACAGCCTTGCCCTGTGTGAGGCGTTGTTGCGCGATACGGGGGTTGCGACTGCGCCGGGGATCGATTTTGACCCCGTGAACGGTCGACGCTTCATCCGCTTCAGTTTTGCGGTTTCCACGCCGCTGGTGCAAGAAGCGGTGCGGCGGATCGGGCCGTGGTTCGCAGATCGGCGTATAGCCGGTCGGACAGCTGATACTGCGCGTCTCTGACACTGACACAGGAAGATCATCGAGGGGCGGGAGAGCGCAACATCACGCGGGGCAATTTGCGTTTAATCGATTAATTGATCTTGACGGATCATGTCGCACTATTGTCCAATCGCATCATGAATGACCCAGAGACCGGCCTCGCCCATGCCAGTGCCATGCGGCAGTTCACCCGATTTGCGGAAGTAGCGGGGATAGACTTGCGTCAGGTTTGTCCGTCTGAGCTATTCGCCTATGTCGAACAGGCGCACAGTGTTGAATGGTTGCCTGCCAGTGTGCAGGTTGATGTGTTGCAAGTGGCCGCAATCGCCTCGGACCGCGCAGACCTTGGCGTGGCGTTTTCGATGTGGTGCAATGTGCGAGGGTTCGGCCCGGTTAGCCAGTTGTGGGATCACTGCTCCACGCTGGACGAAGCAACCCGGCTGACGCGGCGGTACATGCATCTTGAAAGCGCGGCGATGCGATCAAGCACGGATATTACCGGACACGAAGCGGCGTTCCGCCATGTGCTGATGGTTCCTGCGCGCTATGGAGGTTCGCAGTTTTTGCAAGCGACGCTGACGCTTCAGGTGCGCATCGCGCGCATGATGCTGGGCGAGGAATGGATGCCCATTCGGTTGGAGCTTGATCATCCTGCGCCGCCTTGCGACCGCTATTTGCAGGCTGCGTTCCGATGCCCGATCGAGTTTGATTCAGATCGGTGTGCACTGGTTTTCCGAAAATCGGATCTGCACCGTGCGTCATCGCGCGGGAACCCCAATATGCGCCAGTTCCTTGAGCAACAATTGGCGCAGGCAGAGAGCGAATGGCCCGGTGATCTGGTGCAGCAAGTGCGCTATTTCATCGCCAGCAACCTGATCGAGCGGCGCGCAAACCTGCCGCATGTTGCCAGCCTGGCCGGACTATCAACGCAAAGCCTGCAACGGCGGTTGGCGGAGCGGGGCACGACATTTGCGATGATCCTGGAACAGGTGCGCAAGCAGACGGCAGATGAATATTTTCGCACAGCGCGCCGGCCCAACCTGACCGAACTGTCGCATCGGCTGGGCTATACTGATGCAAGCGCCGCCAGCCGTTTTTTGCGGCAACACATGGCAACCGGCGCGCGAGCACTGATGGCGCAGACGCGAACTACCCGAACACCTGTGCGGGACACATTGAATGTCTGATTTCACGCCAGTGCTTGTAGGCGTCGGCCAGTTTGTAGAGCGGATCGACGCCCCTGATTATGCCGGGTTATCCTTTGCCGACCTGTCGGCGCGGGCGGCAACCGCAGCGTTGGCTGATACTGGTGCTGTTGCGGCTGTCACGCCATTGATCAAGGCCGTGGGCGCTATCCGCACTTTCGAGGAATCCGGCGCGATGCAAGTGCCGTTCGGGCGGGCCGAGCGGATGCCCTTGGCGGTGGCGCGGCGGCTGGGGATCGTTCCGTCGGTTGCGATCCTTGAGAAGGTGGGCGGGCAATCGCCACTGGCTTTGCTGGCAGACCTTGGTGGAAGGATAGCGCGGGGTGAGATTCCTGCGGCGCTGATGTTTGGCAGCGAAGCCATTTCCACCGTGCGCCATCTCGTGGCCAAAGGTGAGACGCGCGACTGGGCCGAAAGCGACGATCCAGAGGCAGTCGGTGCCGAGTGGATTGACAAGGGCATGGGCTTTGAAGGCACGCTTTCACCCGTCAGCATAGCCCATGGCATTCGGGCGCCAGTCACCGCCTATGCCCTTTGCGAGAATGCGCGGCGGGGGAAGCTGGGGCTGTCGCAGGCGGACTATGCGCTGGAAATGGGGCAGCTATTTGCGCCGTTTACAGAAGTGGCGGCGCGCAACCCCTATAGCGCTGCCACTGTTGCGCCGATGAGCGCGGAGGAGATCGCCACGCCCGGTGAGCGTAATCGGATGATTGCCGACCCTTATCCGCTGAAGCTGGTTTCGCGTGATCAGGTCAATCAGGCGGCGGCGCTGGTGGTCATGTCGGTGGATGCCGCGCGGGCAGCAGGCGTACCCGAAGACCGCTGGATCTATCTGCACGGGGCGGCGCTGGCGAACGAGCGGGAGATCCTCGACCGGCCAGACATCGGCGGCTATCCGGCGGCAAATGCGGCGATTGCTTCGGCTTTGGCCACGGCGGGCAAGTCTGCGGACCAGATGACTGCGTTTGACTTTTACTCCTGCTTTCCGGTGCCGGTATTCACAGCCGCGATCGACGGGTTGGGGCTTGCTCCCGATGACCCTCGCGGACTGACGGTAACAGGCGGGCTGCCCTATTTTGGCGGGGCAGGGAACAACTATTCGATGCACGCCTTTGCCACGATGGTTGAGCGGTTGCGCGATTCGCCGGGCAGCTTTGGTTTGATTGGCCTGAACGGTGGCTTCCAGTCGAAGTATGGTGCGGCAGTGCTTTCCACCGTGCCGCGTGCCTGGCCGGGGTGCGAGAGTGCAGCGGTGCAAGCCTTCCTGGATGCCGCGCCCATAGCTGCATCCGCGCGCGTTGCTGAGGGCAGGGGACGGATCGGGACCTATACGGTAAGCTATGCCAAGGGCGTGCCCGAACAAGTCATTGTGATCGGTGAACTGGAAAAAGGCGGACGTTTCATCGCCATGAGCCGTGAGACTGCCGTGATCGTGGCAGCGCTTGCAGAAGACCCGTTGGGCCGCGCAGTGGACGTGACGCCCGGCGACAAACGCAACACCTTCATTTTTGCCTGAGGACATTCGGATGAGCGAAAAGCCGGTCATGCTTGATGGCATTCGCGTGGTGGATCTCACCACGGTGGTGTTTGGGCCTTATGCCACGCAGATTCTGGCCGATCTTGGGGCTGATGTGATCAAGGTGGAGTCGCCGGGGGCAGGAGATGCGTTCCGCTGGTCAGGCAAGGCGGCGGTAACGCCGGGCATGGCTCCAGCGTGGATGGCGCTCAATCGGGGCAAGAAGTCTGTAGCGCTGGATCTGAAGGCCGAGGCTGACCGTGAGGTCATATTGGGGCTGTTGCGCGACGCAGACGTTTTCGTGGTCAATGTGCGTGGGAAGGCGCTTGAGCGGATCGGGCTGGATTATGAGAGCCTGAAAGCGATCAATCCGGGGCTGATCTATGTCCACTGCGTCGGCTTTGGGCAGGACGGCCCCTATGCCGATCTGCAGGCTTATGACGACGTGATTCAGGCTGCAACGGGTACGACCACGCTGTTGCCGCGCGTCGATGGCAATCCCGCTCCGCGCTACTTGCCCTCGCTGATTGCCGACAAGGTGGCGGGGCTGCACGCCGCCTATGCTACGCTGGCCGCCGTGGTTCACAAGCAGCGTACGGGCGAGGGGCAGCATGTGGAAGTGCCGATGTTCGAGGTGTTCTCCAGCTTCATGCTGCTCGAACATCTGAGCGGGCTGAGCTTCGATCCGCCCAATGCGCCTGTCGGCTATTTTCGCCAGATAGACCCTGATCGCCAGCCTTATCCTACGGCGGACGGCCATATCAGTATCGTTACTTATGATGATGGCGCAGTGCAGCGGATGTTTGCACTGCTGGGCCAGCCCGATTTTCTGGCTGGGAATGGTCTTGGCACACCGCAAGAGCGGAAGTCTGGGCTGGCGCGGATATACCGTGGTATCGCGCGGTTCACGCCTGCGTTCACGACGGCTGAGTTGTTGCGGCGGTGCCATGAAGCGCAGATTCCGGCGCAAGCCGTGCGCGATCTGGGTGACGTGATGGACGATCCGCACTTGCGCGAGGTCGGCTTCTTTCAGCGGCGTGAGCATCCGGCGGAAGGGCCGTGGTATCAGCAATCAGCGCCTGTGCGATTCTCGGTTTCCAAACATGGTAAACAGATTCCGCATCCACCACTTCACTCAGAACATGCTGACAGCGTGAGGAATCGCGGTTGGAAGGCATTTGATGACGAATATGACGGTTAATATCGGCAGCGATGGCAATTAGGACCTTTGCTTATTAAAAAATAATAACATATAGGTGAATTTTAAATAACATTAGGATTCTGGAAACCGGGAAGGTCGCTTCTGGCACAGTTGTCAGCACCAGAAGGCAGACTGAGCGAAATGTCAGGGTTCCTATCACGTCTTCGTACCAGCACGGCCGGCAGTGTCCTGCCGATCGCCGCTGTGAGCGTGCCGGTGATCATTGCATTGATCGGCGGCGGGCTGGACATCAACCGTGTCTACAAGGCGCGTAACCGTTTGCAGTCGGCTTGCGATGCTGCCACGTTGGCGGGGCGGCGCGCGGTGACGACGGGGGGGTATGGAAACCCCGAGAAGGCGCAGGCAGCAACCTATTTCAACACGAACTTCGTGCAGGGCGACCTTGGTGCGGAAGATACGACGTTCGTCACCAGTTCGCCCGATAATGGCAACATGATCCACGGCACCGCGACGACCAAGGTTCAGACTGCGGTCATGAACATGCTGGGCTATGAAGAGATTGATGTGTCGGTTTCGTGCAAGGCCACCATGGGTGTCGGCAACAGCGATATCACCATGGTTCTCGACAATACCGGGTCGATGGCCTGGGAGCTTGGCGACACTGGCGAGACGCGCCTTCAAGCGCTGCGCACGGCGATGAAGAACTTTTATACAACCGTTTCCACGGCTACGACCGGATCGAATGCGCGCATACGCTATTCGTTCGTGCCTTACAGTTCGTCCGTTAATGTCGGGAATTTGATATACGATCTCGATCCGCGCTATATTGTTGATAGCTGGGCAATTCAGTCTCGTGAACCTGTTTATAACAATATTTCTGAGCAAGTATTTGTTGGATGGTCTGAGCCTGTATATACTTCTGAGCAAAACTATAGTGAGGAAAATAATGGTCAAACAACAAAGCACAGCAACACAAAATACAGTAAGAAGAGAAATTGTGAAAATAATATGCCAGATGATGGTTCTTGGCAAAACTATGGAGATGTAACGTATACGCCAGACGAATATACTAATGAAGATGGGCAGAGGGTCGTTTCAAATCGAACCAATCAACCTCAGAAGCGTACGCGATATGTCTGTGAAAAATCAAGTGGAGATTGGTATGTAATGTCATATCAGTCAACTCGTGTATTCTATACGTATCAGTATGCCACTTCTGAACCTGTATATGAAACTCGTACGCGGCAGGAGTTCAGTAGGTGGGCCTATAAAAATGTAAATTATGACACAAGTATATATAAGACATTTGTGTCATCATCCGTTAATAACGGTGAAAATGCCTCGTTAGTAAATTATACTTGGGGCGGGTGTATTGAAGAACGTGAGACTGATAGTGCAAGCTCTTTTAGCTATTCTAACTTACTGGGAATGACTCCTTCAGATGCAAAAGACTTGGATATTGATTCCTTGCCAGATGTTGATGATGAAAGCACAAAGTGGGCGCCTATGTGGCCTGAATTGGCATATTACCGTGTAAACAGTAGAGGCGATCTTACAAGTTCGGCGGAAACCACGCGTGGCGGCAAGGCAGGCTCCTATTGCCCGCAGAAGGCAAAGTTGCTTAACACGATGAGCCAGTCCGAGTTTAACACCTATACAGACTCTCTCAGCGCTACTGGATCGACTTATCATGACATTGGCATGATTTGGGGCCTCCGACTCAGTTCGCCGACTGGCCCTTGGCAGAATACCGTGAACATCCAGCCGAGCAATGGTGGCAAGGTTTCGCGCCACATCATCTTCATGACCGACGGCGAAATGGCGCCAAGCATTTCAATCCAGTCCGCCTACGGGATTGAGTGGCATGACCGTCGTGTCACGGACGACGGAAACTCGTCGCACAGCACACGTCATACCGCGCGTTTTCGAGCTCTTTGTGATGCGGCCAAGGCCAAGGGGTTCCGCGTTTGGGTGATCGCTTTTGCATCGTCACTCACCGAGGATCTGACCTATTGTGCATCGAGCAACAGCTCGTACCTTGCCACCAATGCCACACAGCTCAACACTGCGTTTCAGGAAATTGCCAAGAACGTCGGCGAGCTTCGGATCTATCAGTGATGCGTTGGCCTCAACCCATTTCCCAAGGCCTCAACGTCACGGCGCGAAGGCTGTGCACCGACCGGCGCGGCGTGACGACTATCGAGTTTGCGCTGGTTGCACCAGTGTTTCTCATGGTCATCATTGGCTGCCTTGATCTTGGGCAGATGGTCTATGCCAAAGGCGTTCTGGACGGGGCAGTGGAAAAGGCTGCGCGGGATTCGTCGCTTGAAACAGGCGACACTACCCTGGCCGATGGTCTGGTGAAGAAGACGATCACGAAGGTGCTGCCCAAGGCAACCGTTTCATCGACACGCAAGAGCTATTTCGATTTCACCAACGCCAACAAAGGCGAGGATCTCGACGATGGAAATGGCGATGGTGAATGCTCTGAAGGCGAAACCTTTACCGATCTCAACGGGAACGGGCGCTGGGATGAAGATCTTGGTGAAGATGGTAACGGCGGGGCGAACGATGTCATCGTCTACACCGTCACTGTTGCTTATGACCCTGTTTTTGCAGTGCCGCTGGTGCCGATCAACTGGTCACGCCGTGAAATTACGTCAACCGCAGTGAAGCGTAATCAGCCCTTTGCTTTGCAAGAGGGTAGCTACGCATCGACGCCGGGGAGTTGCTGACAATGCTGGCCAAACCTACCATGTCCCGGCTGGCCCAACGGCTGTTGCATGATACGTCGGGCGTCTCAGTGATCGAATTTGCGATCGTCACGCCGTTCATTTTGTCTATTGCACTCTATGGCATCGAACTCGCGTATTTCAACAGTGTAGACATGAAAATGAGCGAGATCGCGCTTTCGCTGGCCGACAACGCTTCGCGCATTGGCCAGACCGACAACAGCGTGATTACGCCCACGGTGAGCGAGACTGATATCAACGAGGTGATGCGCGGGGCGCAGGAACAGGCTGCCGGACTGGAATTCCAGACGCGCGGACGGGTCATCCTGTCCAGTCTTGAACGGGACGGTGCCAGCGGCAAGCAGTACATCCATTGGCAGCGGTGTTACGGAAATTTGGACCGTGAATCTGCATATGGGAACGATGGTGACCGCAATGGCCTGACGGGGGAAGTGCTCGCTGGAATGGGCAATGGCCCTACTCAGGTCACGGCGGCCACCGGAAGTTCAGTCATGTTTGTGGAAGTCTTCTACGAATACGCGGGCTTGTTTGGCGATATGTTCGTCGGTGACAGGACCTTGCACAAGGAAGGCGCCTTTCTCATCCGTGATCAGCGCAATCTCACGCCCGGCGTAACCGGAAACGGCGGAACATATCCCTGCACCTGATCGGCTTGCGCGCGATCAATTCACCTGACCCCATTGATGCTGTATGGAGGATCGCGCAGGGCGCGGTTTTTTCCCGAGTTCCTGCAAGTCAGGGAGACACTTCGATGACAAAGGCGATTTTCGCGCTCGCGCCGGTAGTGATGCTATTGGTGCCGCAGGCGGTTCAGGCCAAGCCCGCAGTAATCACGGCAACATTGTCTGGTGCGGCGGAGACGGACGGGGGCGACGCCGATGGCATTGGCGGCTTCAAGGCAGAGGTCGATGACGAATCCGGCGACTTCTGCTTTACGCTGTGGGCCGAGAAGATCGAAAAACCGACCATGGCACACGTCCATGAAGGTGCAGCGGGAAGCGACGGAAAGCCTGTGGCGACGCTGGAGGTGACCGGCAAGGACAGCGACAGTTGCATCGCGATGGAGCCGGAACTGCTGAAAAAGATTCTGGCTGCGCCAAAAGACTACTACGTCAACGTTCACACCGCTGATTTCCCGAAGGGCGCGGTGCGCGGACAGATCGACGTGAAGTGACGCAAAGGTTTTGGCCGACGCCTTGTGCGCTGCTGGTATGACGGCAAATGGGGGTCAGCATCGCTGCTGGCCCCCATTCTACGTCCGCATTGGCTTTCTTGCTTCGCGACTGCTCGGGCTCTTCTTTCGTGGCCGACCGTTGCGGGCCTTCCATCGTCCGATACACCTTCGCTTGCCGAGCGACTTGTGCTTGCTGCATCTGTTCAGACGTCGTCCGGGGCGCGAAGCCCCTGGGCTGCTGCCGATCCATGCTTTCGCACAGGTCCGCGCCGCTATCTGTCCATCTGCCCGCTGGTATGGTCTGTGCTGGGCACCGACCGCACTCTGCATCTTCGCGACTGCCTTAGGCTGCTTTTGCAAACTGCCTGAAAAAGCCGTTCGTGGGCGTTACCTCCGCTCCGTGACCTCGCTTTCGGCAGTGTTCGCACACAACCGGATTAAATCCCGCAGGAAGGGTGGAATGCCTCGCGTCGCTTTCTCTGTGCTGCTTTGCGCTGGTTGCAGGCCAAAGCCCTTGCCGCGCATTGCTTCCTTCAAGAAAGTGCCGTCGGGCACTCCATTTCCGATCATGAAAGCTGCAGTTTCGCGCATCCGCGGGTCAGCCCGAAGGTGACTGCTAGTTGGTTACACTGAAAACTATCTATGCTCGCACCAAGTTGCATAATTCTCTTGAAATTCAGAAGCTTTCACTCCGAACTTCGAGACCGTCTGCACTCTCGACACACAAAAGCTGCGCCTCTTGAGCGAGTCGCGCAAGCAAAAAGTGCGGGAGTTATCCACAGCCCCCGCACCTTTTGGTGGATAGTTTTGTGCAGTGCCAAAAGCGGTGGTGGCGTCAGCGGCCTTGCTGGGCCAGCAACCGGAGGCGGAGCGCATTGAGCTTGATGAAGCCTGCCGCGTCCTTCTGATCATAAGCGCCCGCATCGTCCTCGAACGTCACGTGACGTTCGGAATAGAGGCTATCGGGCGACTTGCGGCCGACGACCGTGGCGCTGCCCTTGTAGAGCTTAAGGCGCACGGTGCCGTTCACACGGGCCTGCGAGTGGTCGATGGCTGCCTGCAGCATCTCACGCTCTGGTGCGAACCAGAACCCGTTGTAGATCAGCTCTGCGTACTTCGGCATCAGCTCATCCTTCAGGTGAGCCGCGCCGCGATCAAGCGTGATGCTTTCGATCCCACGGTGCGCGCGGGCGTAGATCTCACCGCCGGGTGTTTCATACATGCCGCGGCTCTTCATGCCGACGAAGCGGTTTTCGACCAGATCCAGCCGGCCGATCCCGTGCTTGCGGCCAAGCTCGTTGAGGGCGGTGAGCAACGTGGCGGGTGACATGGCCTGCCCGTTAAGCGCGACGCCATCACCCTTTTCGAAATCGACGGTGATGTATTCGGGCACGTCCGGCGCGTCTTCAGGATTGACGGTGCGCGAATAGACGTAGTCCGGGGTTTCTTCCCACGGATCTTCCAGCACTTTGCCTTCGGACGAGGTGTGGAGGAGGTTGGCGTCGGTCGAGAACGGGCTTTCGCCGCGCTTGTCCTTGGGCACCGGGATCTGGTGCGCTTCGGCCCACGCGATGAGCGCGGTGCGGCTGGTCAGATCCCATTCGCGCCACGGTGCGATGACCTTGATGCCGGGTTCCAGCGCATAGGCGGAGAGTTCGAAGCGAACCTGATCATTGCCCTTGCCCGTGGCGCCGTGCGCAACGGCATCGGCCCCGGTTTCGCGCGCAATCTCGATCAGGCGCTTGGAAATGAGCGGGCGGGCGATTGACGTACCCAGAAGGTAATCGCCCTCGTAGCGGGCATTGGCGCGCATCATCGGGAACACGAAATCGCGCACGAATTCTTCGCGCAGATCGTCGATATAGATGTGCTCGTCGGGCACGCCCATGAGCTTTGCCTTGGCGCGTGCAGGCTCCAGTTCCTCGCCCTGTCCGAGGTCTGCGGTGAAGGTAACCACCTCGCAATTATAGGTGACCTGAAGCCACTTGAGGATGACGGAGGTGTCGAGACCGCCGGAATAGGCGAGAACGACCTTCTTGATATCGGACATGAGCGGAGCAACTCCCCTTGGAACACGCGCCGCGCGCCTATCAGGCGGGGTGCTACATCGCAACCTTTGCCGATCAATTCACTCAACATGTGGTTGGCGTCACAGTAGGGTGGCGATGGTGCAGGCTATGAGATGCCTGTCGGTCCGGGGATGGCCTCGCGATCAGGAGGCCCCGTTCGGGGAAACAGCAAATGCCGATCAATTCAACGATCAGGATTATGGGCAGTGTGGGTGCGGGCGGGCGTAACACCGCGTCGGACGTCAAGACTGTTCAGCAGCGCCTCAATGATTTGATGCGGCCTCCGCGGGTGAAGCTTGCAGTTGACGGAGTTGTCGGCCCGAAGACCAAAGGGATGATCGGCGATTTTCAGAAGGTTGTGGTTGGCCTGCGTTCACCTGATTCGCGCGTTGACCCCAATGGCCGCACGCTGGCGGCGCTGAATACGGCCCAGTCTGAAAACATCTGGGCCGGGCAAAGCGTTGCGCCACCGCCAGCAGCAGGTACTCTGCCAGGTATGCCGGGCGCGGGGAACGGGACGGGCAAGGTCACCGGGCTTTCTCCGGTTGAACAGCAGCGGCTGGACACCTTGCGCGCGCAATTGAAGACACGGACCGACAGCGCTCCTGCGATCGATTTTCTGGCCTATATCGCCAGCAACGAAATTCAGACGCTGAAAATGATCCTGAATGCGCAAGGTGCCGCGCAGTATGCCGTAGAGGCGTTGATGGGGATCAAGAACGCCTTGAAGGTGGGGTTCACCTCGCGCGATATTGTCACTATCCTGACCAGCCGGGCCATCAGGCTTGATACGGCGCTGGAAATGATGCGGTCATGGGGCAGCGCCACCAAGGTGGTCAGCGTATTGAAATCCCTCGGCTCCATCGCTCTGGTGGTGCAGGTTCTGGCGACCGGCGCAGTGGTGATCGATCATTTCCGTGCAGGCCGTTTTGGTCCCGGCTTTTCCGAGATCTATGCCACAGCCATCGGCGCGGCAGTGCCATGGGGCGGGTTCCTGAACGCGATGCAGGAAATGCTCTATGCGGCAAATCCTGCTGCAGCGAGCGATCCGCGCTTTGGCACGGCATTCCGCTATCTGCTGGCGATTGACCCCATCGGCGCGGGCAAGACGGCTGTAGATACCGTGGCCACATTTACCGAGCTGGCGATGAAATCGCTGTTTGGTGGCAACATTCGCGGCAACGAAGTGGATGAGCTGATCGAGCGGATGCGTGCCAGCCCGATGAAGTTCTGGGTGGAGATCGGCGAAAGCTCGGGCAACTGGATGGGCGACCGTTTTGGCGACTGGTGGTATCGCAACGTTCTATCGTGAACGGCCGATCAGGGTGAGGGTGTTGGCTATTGGCCGAAATCCGGCAGTGGCTTGTCCTTGTACCACGCGGCCACTTTGCCAAGGTTCTCATGGTGTGCCTCACGATAGGCCCACCACATGCTGGCAATGCCGTCCGCTAGTGCTTCCGGGATGAAGCGTTCGATAGGTTGGGTGGCAAAGTCTGCATCGTGTGCGTGTTCGGCCATTCGGCGGATATAGGTGCGCGTCATGTCGATCAGGGCAGGGCTATAGCCGCCGCGCGCGATTATCGCCGGGTCGCCATGGTTGGGCAGGATGTGGGTGGCCCCCCATTGCTTCATGGTCGCCAGATTGCGGTACTGATCGGGCAGGGTTTGGGGCGCGGCAATGAAGGTGAGGGTGTCCTCCAGCGTGTCACCCGCCAACAGGAGCCGATCCTGCGGCAGGTAGGCAACCAAGCCATCGTCGGAATGGATATTCACGGGCCGAAGTTCGACAGCGTAGCGACCGACTGTGACGGTGATGGGCGCAGATATGGCAATGTCGGGCAGGTTGAGCGGCGCGATGGCGGGCAGGCCTTGGAGTGTGCCGTCTTCGATGGCTGCTTGGTGCTTCACCAGTTGGGCACGCGTCTTGTCGGTCGCGATGACGGTGCTGTCGGCGTAGACCGCGTTGCCGCCGATGTGATCGAGATGCCAGTGGCTGTTGGCGACAGTGAAATGGCGGACGCCGGCTTTCTCCAGCCAGTTGCGTACGAAGCGTGCCTGTTCGACGCTGGGGTAGGTGTCGTAAACCAGAGCCTCATCGCCATCGTGGACGGCAAAGGTGGCCACGCCAACATAGTTTGCACCATGATCGGCCCAGGTGGCCTTTGAAAGATCCACGCTGCCCTCGGCTGGCCTGCCATCATAGAAAGCGACAACGTGGTCGTTGATGCGCATGACGCGGATGTCAGGCTCTGCGGCAGATGCAGGACAGGTGACGACGAGCGCGAGCGTTGCGAGGTAAAGAAATCTGAATGTCACGCACGTCTCCGCTCTGGTGTGAGAGGACGCTAGGGGGTGTCGATGTAGGCCGAAATAAGCCGAACCACGCAACGCGTAGCGAAATTACGTTCAGCCCGCAGCTTTTATGTGGAGACGGAACCAGTCGGCGAGTTCGTCCTCGGTCAATTCTCCGGCTGCGAGGGCGAGTATGGCAACAACAACTTTTGCATCGCTGGCATCAAGGATATAGCCGTTCAGCACCAGAAATGTTTCCGCGATGACGGCTGCGGTTCGCTTGTTCCCGTCCACGAAAGGATGGTTGCGGGCGATACCCCATGCATAAGCAGCGGTCAGTGCGGCAACATCTGGTTCCTCATACTGCGCCAGATTCAGCGCGCGTGCCATCGCGCATTCAAGCAAGCCTTGATCGCGGACGCCATCTGGACCACCATGTTCGGCCAACTGCTCAGCGTGCGCCGCGCGCGCGACTTCGGGTATTACCCAGACCCAACTGTCCGCCATGGTTACTTGGCCAGTTCGCGCAACGCTTGCTTGCGGCGTGCCATTACTTCGCGTGCGGCAGCCATCTGCGCGTCAAAGTCAGGTTCTTCGGCGCGCAGTTCAATGCCGCCCGGCGTGGTGACGACCGAAAGCATCTCACCCACCGAGGCGTTAAGGTGGGCAAGCAGTTCCTTGGGAAGGACGATCCCGGCGGAGTTGCCGATCCTGGTTATCTTTACAGTCGCGTTCATACGTACGTTATAACGCAATTGTCCGTTTTGTGCAACTCCGCGTTCCAGAGCCGGTTACATATGCCGGTAGACCGCGCGTTCGTGGCTGAAGCACTTGAAGCCGAACACGCCATGGTAGCTGCCCATGCCGCTAGTGTTGACACCGCCGAACGGCAGGTTGTTCTCAAGATAGTGCGAGAATACGCCGTTGACCGTTACACCGCCCGAAGATGTGCGGGCCAGCACCTTCTCGACGTTGGCTTCGTCCTGACTATAGACATAGAGCGCCAGCGGTTTGTCGTGGGCCTCAATGTAGCCAATGGCCTGATCGAGCGTTTCGTAAGTCATCACCGGGATAACGGGCGCAAAGATCTCATCCTGAAGGATTGTCATTTGTGGAGTGACGTCGGTCAGCATGGTGGGGTGGACGGTCAGGTCGCCAGCCTCGAAGGTGCCACCTGCGGCAACGGTTGCGCCCTTTTCCACCGCGTCATCGAACATCGCCTTCACGCGGTTGAAGTTCGCCGCGTTGACGATCTGTGCGATGCTGTCCTTCTTGAGCGCGCCTGCCGCGTCATAGAGGTTCTTCTGCACATTGGCGCGGAAGCCTTCGACCAGCGCGGCCTTCTTGTCTTCCTTTACGAAGACATAGTCCGGGCTGATGCAGGCCTGCCCGCCGTTGAATTGCTTGGCAGCGGCAAGCTGCGCAGCAACCAGATCAATGTCGGCGCTGTCGTCTACGATTACGGGTGATTTGCCGCCCAGTTCCAGCGTCACGGTGGTGAGGTGCTTGGCAGCAGCGGCCATCACGATCTTGCCAACGCGCGGGGATCCGGTGAAGAAGATGTGGTTGAACGGCAGATCAAGCAGTGCCGTGGCGACCGAGACATCGCCTTCGAAAAGGGCCACGTCCTTTTCGTCAAAGGCTTCCTTGATGATGATCGCAGCGATCTTTGCCGTTGCAGGGCAGAGGTCGGTCAGCTTGACGATGCAGGTGTTGCCTGCCGCCACGGCAGCAGCGACCGGACCAAGCGCAAGGCCGAGCGGGAAATTCCACGGGCCGAGGATCAGGCACACACCCCGTGCTTCGTAGTTGATCTGGGCGCGGTCCGCCGGGTTCATCGAAGTCGCCACCTCTACCGGTGCCATCCACGCGTCGAGGTTGTCGATATTGCGCTGAACGTTGGCTGTAACGTTCATCACTTCCGTGACGCGGATTTCGCCGACGGGCTTGCGCGTATCTTCGAGCACTGCGGCGATGATGTCGTCGGCGTGGGTTTCCACCGCAGTCTTGAGCTTTGCAAGCTTTGCCTTGCGTTCAGCTGCGGACGAAGCCTTCGCTTCCCATTGGTGTGCTTGCTGCAATGCGAAGATGCGAGCGATTTCGGCGGAAAGGTCGGCGGCGGTGGGGGCTGTCATCGGTGTGGCATCCTGCAAAAGTTTGTTCGTTAGGTTAACTAACAAGTGCTGCATAGGATGGCAACGCCCGGACTTACGTGTCACCAGGGTTTTCGCAGGGCGAAACGGACACAGACCACTCCTATTCCGCTGCTTTGCGTTCCAGATGCCACTCTGGCGCTTCATCCAGCGCCGCCAGCCTCGCCCATTCCTGCTGCATGTAGTCGCGCGTCATTGGCAGGGAACTTCGGCGCTTTACGCTTTGGATATGGAAATTGACCATGCTGCCGTGGCGGAAGCTCTGTTCGGCTCCGGCAAGATAGAATTGCCACATGCGGAACAGGCGTTCATCATAAAGGGCGACAATTTCGTCGCGGTGCATCGTGGCACGGCGATACCATTCGGCCAGAGTGTAGGCGTAGTGGTATCGCAGCACCTCGACGTCGCCCACTTCCCAACCGTTGCGTTCAAGCGCAGAGACAAGCTCGCTCATTGCCGGGATATAGCCACCGGGGAAGATATACTTCCGCGTCCATTTGTCGGTGGTGCCGGGCGCACCCTTTCGGCCAATGGTGTGGGTCAGCATGATGCCGTCGGGATCGAGCAGGTCGTTCGTCTTGGCAAAATACTCGCCAAAATTGGGCGCGCCGACGTGTTCGATCATGCCGACGCTGGTTATGCGGTCGAACTGGCCTGTGACGTCGCGGTAGTCGATCAGCTGGAACTTGACCTTATCGGCTACGCCGGCGGCTTCGGCACGTTCGTTGGCGAACTTGACCTGATCGGGCGCGAGGGAAACCCCCAACACTTCGCAGCCATAGTGGCGATTGAGGTAAAGCCCCAGCCCGCCCCAGCCGCAGCCGATGTCGAGCACGCGCATCCCTGCGCTCTGGCCGGGGATCAGCCGCAGTTTGGCAGCAATCAGCGCCTTCTTGTCGACTTGCGCGCGCTCCAGCGAATTGGACGGATCGCGGAAATAGGCCATGGTATATTGCCGGTCTTCGTCGAGGAACAATTCGTAAAACTGGCGGGTCAGATCATAGTGGTGGACCACGTTCTTTGCGGCGCGTGCGCGTTCGTTGATCTGGTCTATTCTTGACAGCAGCTTGCTTGCCAGTTTGCGCAAACGGCCTTTGCGGTCAATCCCGCCTGCGCCGCTGGCATTGCCCATCACAAACAGCACAAAATCGCGGATGTCGTGCGGCGGTTCAACCACCATGCGCCCATCCATATAGGCTTCGCCGGCCCCCACGCGAGGGTCGCGCGCGATGTGCATGGCGGCTCCCTTGTCGGTGAAGCGGATGGTCAGCGGATCGGCGGACGGATCGCCATAAGTGTAGGCCTTTCCGTCATGGTCGATGATGTTCAGCCGCCCCTTGCGGATCAGCCGGGTGAGCATTTTGTCGAGCAACCACATATGCCGAATTTATGCCAAGTGCATTTTGTCGCAAGGGTTAATCGCTGAATTTTAGGGCATGAGTGCTTGACGAGGTGCGACAGAATTGATGGAAGAGGGCGAGGTCTTGCGACCCCACCCTTCGTTTGCGACCCGTTTTAGGGTGAGTTCCAGCTTATCGGCAGCGACCGCCGCTGCGCTCAATCTCACGGCCGAGAAGTGCGCCACCGGCAGCGCCGAGTAGCGTGCCCAGAGTACGGTCGCCCTGCGTATCAATGGTGCGGCCAAGCAGTGCGCCGCCCGCACCACCGATGATCAGGCCAGTCGTGCCGTTGTTGCGCTTGCAGTAATAGCGCCCGTCGTTGCCGCGCCAGACCTTGTCGTTGCGCGAGATGCGGCGGGGTTGGACGTAGCGTCCGCGGTTGTCATACATACGGTCACCCTTGACCTTGTGGTAACCGTGGGCCGGTGCGTGGCGCGGCGGATCGGCCATGGCTGGGGCGGCTGGAATGGCGATTGCGGCCAGCACGGCGGCAAGAATGGTTTTCTTCATGGGTTGCTCCCTTTGAAATCTGCAATCCGACATGCGGACTTGCCGACATGCGGACTTGATCGAACAACGCCGACCATTGTGGTGTGATCCCCAACGCCAGATGAACGATCCGCTGGACTGGCACATTCGCGATGAAGCGGTCCGTAGGGGCGACCAAGTGTTTGGGAGGAAATGAAACTATAGGAATTCCTGAAAACGCAAGCCTGTGCGTGTCTCTGATCTTTGCTCTTCAATAGTTCCATTGCACTTGTGCGCGGACTACATCGCCCTTTGCACGGCCAACCCGCCGTTCGTCGGCCTCCATACGGTCAACGGCAGCGTAGCTCAGCACGATTTCGAGTTCTTTCATCGGCTGCCATTCCACGCCCGCTTCGTATTGCTCGCCATCAAGGCGCGGGGCGTTGGTCGCAGCTTTCCACCCGCCGCGATACTTCTGCCAGCGCGCGAACGGAATGATCTGCCCGATACCGGTGTTCGGCATACGATACATCGTCATGATGTATCCGCCGGTGGACTCGCCCGACTTGATGGAGCTGCTCGGTGCATCCCAGACCGGTCCTTTACCCCACTTCCATTCTGCCTGGATGCCGAAGGGGCGCGGATAGATCATGGCGTGGATACCGACGTGGTTATCAGCAAATTCGGTGGCCGAAACACCGCCGCTGCGCACTTCGGGGCGGAACTTGTTAAGAATGCCCGATGCCCCAATTTCGGCAACCTGGCCCTCGAAGATGCCGCCAAGCCCGTCCAGCCTGATCGGCATGGTGGCGAGGGCTACAGTCATCAGGCCGCCATTGCGTTCGGTCCGATTGACCGACTGGCCGTTGAAAACGCCAAAGCCCAATGCGCCGTAGTTGCCGAACAGCTTTTGCTCATCCTTGGCCAGTTCGTTCCAGATCGCCTGAAATGCGGGCGGGGTGTAGTAGGCGACAGCACCGAGATCGCGCTCACCGGGGACCGGCTGGTTGATCGGGTCGGTGCGATCAAGCGGGACGCGGTTTTGCGAGCTTTGCATATTTTCCCAGCCGAAAGGTACTTTGGATTGCCCAAAGCGCAGGCGGAAGCTTTTCGCTTCATCGAGAAAAACATCGGCATATGCGTCTCGCATCTGGAAGTAGTGAAGGCGAGATTCACCGTTTGATTGATTGCTGGTAGATGTGGCTAAATCGCCCTGCATATAGAGCGACACCCGGTCGGAAATATCGCCCTGCACGACAAGACGGGCGCGGCGGATCGAGAAGTTGCCGTTATCGTTGATGCCGCCGTCCTGCACCGAGCGCACGCGTGCGACGCCGGAAGGAGCAGTTTTCGCGCCGCCGACGATCTCATTCATGCGCAGCTGTGTGTAGCCGCGAATTTGCAGCTTTTCGAACCAGCCCTTCTTCTTGGCCGTGGCAGGGGCCGCTGCTGCCACTTGGACCGCCTGAGGTGCAGAACCAGCCACGGATGGGGAGAGCGTAGAAGACGCAGGTGCAGTGATTGCGCTGCCTGTCGGCGCTGCAGCCAGTTGTGTCGTGCCTTGCTGCATTTCCTGCATCGCGCGCACCATTGCTTTCAGTTCATCAACCTGGCGCTGGAGATCGGCGATCTTCGCGTCCTGATCCAGCGGCGCGGACTGGGCCTGCGCAACGCCCGCTGCGCCAATAGTCGCCGCGCTAATGAACACAGTGGCTGCGAGTGCAGTCCTGAAAGCCTTGCCGTTCATTTTCCGAAAATCTCCACCGTGCCCCGAACTGTGCCGACGCCGCCGCTAGTCCTGTAAAATGACGGATATATGACAGTTGATTGACGCAATTCCGGGTCGAGGCAGGGTGCCATAGTAGTCAAATATATGAATTTAATAAAGAAATGTTTCGTTACAATCTTGTGATGATCGTCAAAAAGATGTCTTCTAATTGAAGAATTTCGTCGTTTCGGGCGTCGACGCAACTGCACCAGCGGCTGGCGTGACTCGCGCGCGATCACCTGCTAACGGCCCTGCGATGCGCATTGCACCGCTCCTTTTCAAAGACCGATATGACTGACCTTTCGCTGATCCGCAATTTTTCGATCATTGCCCATATCGACCATGGCAAGTCCACGCTGGCCGACCGCCTGATCCAGTACACGGGCGGACTGACCGCGCGCGAGATGTCCGAGCAAGTGCTCGACAATATGGACATCGAGAAGGAACGCGGGATCACGATCAAGGCGCAGACTGTGCGTCTGGAATATACCGGCAAGGACGGGCGCACCTATCAGCTGAACCTGATGGACACCCCGGGCCACGTCGACTTTGCTTATGAAGTGAGCCGCAGTCTTGCCGCGTGTGAGGGCGCGTTGCTGGTGGTCGATGCGGCGCAGGGTGTGGAAGCGCAGACGCTGGCCAACGTGTACCAGTCTATCGAACATGATCACGAGATCGTGCCGGTGATCAACAAGATCGATCTGCCCGCTGCCGAACCGGAAAAGGTCAAGGCCGAGATCGAGGACATCATCGGCATCGATGCCAGCAATGCGGTGATGACCAGCGCCAAGTCGGGCATCGGTATTGAGGAAGTGCTTGATGCCATTGTAGAGCGCATCCCACCGCCGGGCGGAGATCGCGACGCGCCGTTGACCGCGATGCTGGTCGATTCATGGTACGACCAGTACCTTGGCGTGGTCATCCTCGTGCGCGTGATCAACGGTGTGATCCGCAAGGGGCTGCAGGTCAAATTCATGGCGGGCGGGACCGAACATCTGATCGACCGCGTGGGCTGTATGCGCCCCAAGATCGATACGCTGGACGAACTCGGTCCGGGCGAAATCGGCTTCATCACGGCACAAATCAAGGAAGTGGCGCAGGCCCGCGTGGGTGACACGATCACCACGGTCAAGAACGGGTCGACCAAGGCACTGCCGGGCTTCAAGGAAGTGCAGCCAGTGGTGTTCTGCGGCATCTTCCCGGTCGACGCGGCCGAATTCGAAAAGCTGCGCGAGAGCATCAGCCGCCTGCGTCTGAACGACGCCAGTTTCAGTTTCGAAATGGAATCGAGCGCGGCGCTCGGCTTCGGGTTCCGCTGCGGGTTCCTCGGCCTGTTGCATCTGGAGATCATTCAGGAGCGCCTGAGCCGCGAGTATGACCTTGACCTCATCACCACCGCGCCGTCGGTGGTCTATCGCATCCAACTCAACAAGAGCCGGACCGATGATGCGCGCGAGATCATGCTGCACAACCCGGCTGACTATCCTGATCCAAGCCGCATTGCACAGATCGACGAGCCGTGGATCAAGGGCACGATCTATACCCCCGACGAATACCTGGGGTCGATCCTCAAGCTGTGTCAGGACCGGCGCGGTGTGCAGACCGGGCTGACCTATGTTGGCGGTCGTGCGCAGGTGACCTATGAATTGCCGCTCAACGAAGTGGTGTTCGATTTCTATGATCGCCTGAAGTCGATCAGCCGTGGCTATGCCAGCTTCGATTATGAACAGATTGGTCTGCGTGAGGGTGACCTTGTGAAGATGAGCATTCTCGTCAACAACGAACCCGTCGATGCGCTGTCGATGATTGTCCACCGCAGCGCTGCCGAAGCGCGCGGACGGCATATGTGCGAGCGCCTGAAAGACCTCATCCCGCGCCACCTGTTCAAGATCCCGGTGCAGGCTGCCATCGGTGGCAAGGTCGTAGCTCGCGAGACGATTGCAGCGATGCGCAAGGACGTGACCGCCAAGTGCTATGGTGGTGACATAAGCCGCAAGAAGAAGCTTCTGGAAAAGCAGAAGAAGGGCAAGGCGCGGATGCGCGAATACGGCAATGTCTCGATCCCGCAGGAAGCGTTCATCGCTGCGTTGCGGATGGGCGAGGAATAAAGCCCCGATCAGCGTTGGAAAACAAAACCCGCCGGATTGCTGTCCGGCGGGTTTTTCATGTCAGCGGGCGCCTTGTGGCCCCTTGCGATGCGGTTTGCCTTGCGGGCGAGCACCGGCGGGATGAGCGCGGTTCGGTGGGCGACGCTCGTCGCCGCCCGGGCCATGATTGCGGGGACCATTGTGGCGCGGGCCATCGTTGGACGTACGGCGATTGTCGCGCGCCACTTCGCGCGGACCATCGGGCGCTGCTTCGATGTGGATGCCGTTCTCGTCCTCACCCTTTGGATCGGCGGTGCGGCGCACGGCATCGGCAAACCGGTCTGCGATGGCGCGCGGCACCTGGAACCAAGTGTCGTTGGGCGTAATGCGGATCGCGCCGATTTCCTGACGCGAAACATGGCCACGGCGGCACAGCGTCGGCAGGATCCAGCGCGGATCGGCGTTCTGGCGGCGGCCCACATCCATGCGGAACCACACCACATCGTCAAAGCCGGGACGGTGCGCAGCTTGCTTGCGGCCATCATCGCTGCCGGAAAGCAGTTCTTCGGGCTGGGGCAGGGCAGCGCGATGGGCACGGACCAATGCGGCAGCGAGGTCTTCAGCACTGCGCTGTTCGAGCAGGGTGCGCGCGATTTCAAGATCGGATTCGTCGGCTTCGACAGGCGCAAGGATTGTTTCGAGCAGGCGCTCACGGTCCTGTGCGCGGATGGCTTCCGGCGTCGGCACTTCTGCCCATTCGGCGTTGATCCGCGCGCCGCGCAGCATCATTTCCACGCGGCGACGGCGCGGGAAGGGGACGATGAGCACCGCGGTGCCCTTCTTGCCCGCGCGCCCGGTGCGGCCTGAACGGTGCTGCAGCGTTTCGGCATCGCGCGGAATTTCCACGTGAACAACAAGGCTGAGCGAGGGCAGATCGATCCCGCGTGCAGCAACGTCAGTCGCCACGCAAACGCGAGCGCGGCGGTCACGCAGGGCTTGCAAGGCGTTGTTGCGTTCGGACTGGCTGTGCTCGCCCGAAAGCGCGACGGCGGTGAAGCCGCGCTCTATCAGAGTGGCGTGGAGGCGGCGCACGTTGTCACGCGTGGCGCAAAACAGCATCGCGGTTTCGGCTTCATGGAAGCGCAGCAGGTTGACCACGGCAGCTTCGATTTCGGCAGGGGCAACGGCGATTGCGCGATAGGCGATATCGCCATGTCCGCGATTTTCGCCCACGGTTGAGATGCGCAGCGCATCGCGCTGGTAACGCTTGGCAAGCGCCTCGATCGGCTTGGGCATGGTTGCCGAAAACAGCAGTGTGCGGCGGTTACCCGGCGTTGCGTCGAGCAGCTCTTCCAGATCTTCGCGGAAGCCCATGTCGAGCATTTCGTCAGCTTCATCCAGCACGACGCAGGCGAGAGCCGAAAGGTCGAGCGCGCCACGCTCATGGTGATCGCGCAGGCGGCCCGGCGTTCCAACCACGATATGCGCGCCCTGCTGCAGCATACGGCGTTCGCGCGACGGGTCCATGCCGCCGACGCAAGTGGCGATGCGGGCCTGGGTTGGCGCATAAAGCCACTGCAGTTCACGGCTGACCTGCAAGGCCAGTTCACGCGTGGGAGCGATTACCAGCGCCAGCGGGGCAGTGGCAAAAGGCAGGGCGCTTTCGTCGGTGATCAACTCATTCGCCATGGCCAGGCCGAACGCGACGGTTTTGCCCGAACCGGTCTGTGCCGAAACCACAAGGTCGCGGCCTTTGGCTTCAGGTTCGGATACAACGGTCTGGACCGGGGTCAGCGCGGTATAGCCATGCGCTTCGAGAGCCTGCGCAAGCGGGCTGGGGAGGTGTGCAAAAGTCATCGTCAAAATCGCCATTCCTGCCGGTTGCCCGGCATTTCGCAAAGTGTTGGGCCTATCGGCGGGATGCCGGGTCATTATCCCGGTCGAATCGCCTCAGCCCGTTCCCACACAGTGCACGGCGATACCTGTGCGGCGGCCCCTACACGCATTTGCGCGATTTGACATGCATTTCTTTCAAGAGTGCCACTTGATTAGGTATACTAACATATGTGATGATCCTTCCGGTCGGCAAAGAGCGACGTGGAGAGGCAAATGACCGAACTTGGGCAGGCTGGATCAATCGCTGAATTGGCAGAAGAAAATGCGCGCTGCGCACCTGCGCTGATCCGCTACCTTGGTCCTGACGAATACGTAACGCGCCGCTATGTTTCGCAAGGTGCAGAGATGAACACCGGCGACTATTTCGATTACGAATGCCAGGTGCGCGATGGAATGCCGATGCGCGATCATTTCTCGCTCGATACCCATGGCTTCATACTGGGCCACCACCGTTCGGCCATTGCCGACTTTCATGACAAGTCTGCGGTCAATGCGGCCTATCTGCAAGAAGTCGAGGCGCTGGTCACGCGCTTGTGCGGTGCCACGCGCACCGCCGCGCAAGGGTGGATGATCCGCACTTCGGCTGACCTTTCCGAGCGCGCAAAACAGAAGGTCGAAGGCTACCAGCACTCTGGCGGTATTCAGCCGCCCGCCGGAGAGGCCCACGTTGACTACAACGAGATCACAGGCCGACGCGCTGCCGAACGGATATACAAGGACCGGTTTCCCGACGGTCCCGGCTACAGCCGCTATATCTGCTTTTCGTTGTGGCGCACCTTTTCACCCGGCCCACAGGACTGGCCGCTGGCGGTGTGCGATGGACGTACTGTGAGCGATGAGGAAACTGCCTCCAACACGCTGTTCGTGGTCGATGAGTTTCCGGTCGGTGATGCCCTGACTGCGCCGGTCGAAGGCGAAGACGAGATGATCGCTGCAACCATTTTCCGCCAGCGTGACCGGCACCGCTGGTGGTATTTTTCCAATATGACTGCGCAAGACGTGCTGCTTTTCAAGTTTCAGGACAGCGATCATTCTGTTGCGTGGCGCTGCCCGCACACGGCATTTCATGACACCAGTCTGCCTGACACGAAAACCCGCGAAAGCATCGAAGTGCGCTGCATCGCGTACTTCGAATAGCCTTTCAACCCCTCGGGGACGGTTGACGCGCGCCGATTTTGCCGACAGTCAGGCGCGCATGATCGATCCACGTCATTTCCGCAACGTGTTGGGCACATGGCCGACCGGCGTCTGTGTCATTACCTCGGTAGATCCCGATGGGACTCGCCACGGTTTGGTCGTCGGCTCTTTCACGTCGATTTCTCTGGATCCTCCCCTGGTTGGCTTCTTCCCGGATAAAAGGTCGAGCACCTGGCCAAAGATCGCTGCCGGTGGCCGCTTCTGCGTGAATGTGTTGGCCGCCCAGCAACTCGATTTGTGCAAGCGCTTTGCAGCGCGTGCGGAAGACAAGTTTGCCGAACTCGCGCATGGTCATACGCCGTCGGGCCAGCCGCTGCTTGAAGATGCTATCGCCTGGATCGATTGCACGGTTGAGCGGGTTGAGGATATTGGCGATCATCTGCTCGTCGTCGGTGCAGTAGAAGCGCTTGACCGGAACGAGCATGGCACCCCGTTGCTGTTTTTTCGGGGCCAGTACCACGATGTGACGAATTTGCCTGAAGTTTGAAAAAGCACTGACCCTGCAAAATAGTCACGCCGTTTTGATATCGGTCAACGCGATGCTGCAATGCAGCGCCTAGGAATGATTTCGACGAAGCGGCCCGGTGCCTGAACAGCACCATCCCCGCTCCGGCGATTTCTCCCCAACTTGGGCGGCCCGATTTTCGCGCCGCCCAATTTTTTGCCGACAAAGCTGGTGGTTTCGCCGATTGCCGGTGAAGTGCAGGGGTGATAACGCATTTGCATGACCTCCTGCGAAACCTGTGTCGTCCGTAATCGGGCAATTTGTGCCGGCCTTGATGATCGCGAAATCGCCACGCTCAACGCGATCGGGCGTCGGCGCACTGTCACGGCAGGGGAATCGTTGATCTGGGAAGATGATGATTCGCTGCTCGTCGCCAACGTGATCGACGGCGTGCTGAAACTTACCACCAGCACCGAGGATGGTCGCGAGCAGATCGTGGGGGTTGCCTATCCGTCGGATTTCATCGGCCGTCCCTTCGGACAGACCAGCAGTGCCAGCGTGGTGGCACTCACCGATGCACGGGTCTGCGTGTTCTCTCGCAACGATTTTGACCGGTTTGCCCGCGAGCACCCTGAACTTGAGCACAAGTTGCTTGAGCGCACGCTAGCCGAGCTTGACCGTACCCGGTCCTGGATGATGTTGCTCGGGCGCAAGAACGCTTCGGAAAAGATCGCAACTTTCCTGCTCGAAATGTCTGACCGTTTGGCAGAATCCGGCTGTACCCCAGCCTTCGGCCCGGCCAAGCGCTTCTCGCTTCCCTTTTCGCGCCAGCAGGTTGCCGATGTTCTTGGCCTCACGATCGAGACTGTGAGCCGTCAGTTCACCAAGCTGAAAAACGAAGGGGTGGTAGAACTGCCTTCGCGCCGCGAAGTGGAAATCCTTGATCGTGGCGCGCTAAAGGCGCTGGCAGGCTGAGGCCTTTCTGATCCCGGCCTTGTGGCCATCGATGAAAAGCATCAAAAAATAGCCGTATTTCCGATGTTTGCAGTAAGACACACTTTCTAACGGAAACTCCTGTTTCCTCACGCATTGCCGCTTCCGTGTTCGCATCTGCGAGAATGGAGGGCAGAAATCAATGCAACCCGATCCTTGGAACTCTGATACCGAACGTTTTGGCAGGCTTCGTGCCAGTTTTTGGATATTGGTCTTCGGCATCGCAGTAATGGGCTATCTTATGGCTATCGGTCACCCTGACTGGTTCGTTCTGCGTCCGGTATCTTCCGCGTCTGCAGCCATGTCGCAAGCTGCTGATCAACCTGCCGTTGAACGCAGGGACAACTGATGATCACAAGGCCAGTCCCTTCGTTCAAGACTATTGTTCGCGAGGTATGGAAGCCGCTCACGTTGCTGTTTGTGTGGGACGTGATCGTCACCGTTGTCTATTTTGTGCTACCGTTTAGGGCACCGCAATTGCCGCTGACCCTGTTTGGTTCGGTCGTGGCGCTATTCCTCGGTTTTCGCAGCAACTCGGCTTATCAGCGCTGGTGGGAAGGGCGCGGGCTTTGGGGACTGATGATCAACGCCAGTCGAAATCTGGCCAGAGCCACGCGAAACTTCCTGCCAGACCCTGAGGCTGCTGACCTCAAGCGGGCGGTTGTTTTTCGCCAGATTGCTTACGTGAATGCGCTGCGGTGCCAATTGCGTCGCCAGCCGCTGGACGAAGCGACTCTTGAATACGTCGCAAAAGCCGACGCTCAGATCGCAATTGACCGGGCAAATCCTGCCAATGGGCTGCTCGACGGCGCAGGGCGCAAGATTGCCGACGCACATCGAGCTGGGCTGATCGACACGGTTCAGCAAAGCGCAATGGAAAGCATCCTGGTCGACATGGCCAACGCGCAGGGCGGGATGGAGCGGCTCAAGAACACGCCGCTGCCCAATCACTTCCGCTTCTTTCCGATGCTGTTCGTGCATGTATTTTGCGTCCTCCTGCCATTCGGGCTGGTGGAGACGCTGGGATTTGCAACGCCGCTTGGCTCAACGCTTGCCGGCTTGATGTTTCTCGCGGTGCTGGCCATCGGCGATGATCTGGTCGACCCTTTCGCCAACAGTGTTCACGATCTGCCGCTGTGCGCGATGTGCCGAACGATTGAAATTGATTTGCTGCAGTCTGTCGGGGTCGAAGCCCCAAAACCGCTGACCGCCGACGGGAAGGGCATTCTGTGGTAAAAAAGATGCGGGCAGGAGAGCGGCGAGGTGATCCCAGAACCTCGTCGTCTCCTGCCCGCTATCCCCGGGTCCATGGTGCGTGGGGGCACACGGACCGGTTGGGGATTTCGTCAGAGCGCGATCAGAACCTGAATGCCAGGCCTGCGCTCAGTACCCACGGGTCAAGCGTGTGCTTGGTGGTCAGCACTTCTGCATTGCCCGCATAAAAATGCGCGGTGGTGTCCATGAAGTACTTCTTTGCATCGAGGCTCAGCCCCATGCCCTTGTCGTTCAATGGAATGTCGATGCCAGCCTGAAGCGCAAAGCCCAGTTCGTTGGACATCTTCACCTTGGTCACGCCCAGTGGGGTGACGCTTGCACCAGGCTTTTCGCCAAGGACCAGAAACAGCGATGGACCTGCGCCGATATAGGGCTTGATTCCGCCTTCAAGCGGCAGGTGATACTTCAACGTCACCGTGGCGGGCAGGATCATAACGTGATCGACGATGTTGGTGGCGGGTGCCAGAGTGCCGGTCCCGCTCACACCATGCGTGGTAAAGCAGCAGATCGTCTCGACTGACACGTTCGGCGTGGCAAAATATTCAACGGCCAGGGTCGGCACATAGTTGTCGTTCGCCTTGGTATTTGCACCGACGGTGAGGCCAAGTGGGTCGTTCTTCACTTCCACGATCTTGCCATCGGGCAGTACGGCGGTGCCAAGCACCTTGACCTGCAACTTGCCATCCGACGAACCAGCCATAGCCTGTGCCGGCGCCAGCAGCGCGACAGCGGCGGCGAAAGCAGGGATGGCGGCGGTGATCAGCTTCTTCATTGCTCTTGTCCTGCACCACGGCTGGCCAACCCCTCGTTGGCCCAAGATCGTTCCGTGGCTTGAACAGCCTGATGCACCGCAGCGAATCAGCCGACATTGACAGAGCGCAAAAATCAGAAATCGGCGGCTGCGACCGAAGTAAACGTGCCGAATTCCGATAATTGATCCGGGTCAATGTTCCTTCCCCCGTGCGGGTGCAGCGCGGCATCAACATCACTCATGGAAGGAAGGCTCCATGGTTACGGCACTATCGCGCTCAAGCCTCTGGCTTGTGTCGCTCCTAATCGCCGTCGTCGCCTGCGCCGCAGCCGTCGACACGGGTTTCGCAATCCACATGTTCATCGTGGCACTGGCCTGCATCATCGGGCTGATCGTCACCTTGCGCGGTGTGGACCTGTCGAAAGCCATACTCGCACCTGATCAGGGCCGTTATGACGATGATCCGATCCGCTGGGGCGTGATCACGACCGTTTTCTGGGGCATGGCCGGGTTCCTGGCAGGTCTGTTCATCGCCTTGCAGCTTGCGCTGCCGGTGCTGAATCTGGGCTTTGAATGGACCGCATTCGGCCGGGTGCGCCCATTGCACACCTCTGCGGTCATCTTCGCTTTCGGAGGCAACGCGCTGATCGCCACGTCGTTTTACGTCGTGCAGCGCACTTGCCGGGCGAGGCTGGCCTTCCCCGGCCTCGCCCGTTTCGTGTTCTGGGGCTACCAGCTGTTCATCGTGCTGGCGGCAACCGGCTATCTGCTCGGTATCACGCAGGGCAAGGAATATGCCGAACCGGAATGGTATGTCGACCTGTGGTTGACGATCGTATGGGTCGCTTATCTCGCGGTCTTCGTCGGCACCATCGTCAAGCGCACTGAACCGCACATCTATGTGGCGAACTGGTTCTACCTTTCGTTCATCATTACTGTGGCGATGCTCCACATCGTCAACAACCTGAACTGGCCGGTCAGCTTTGTCGGCAGCCGCAGCTATCCCATCTTTGCAGGCGTTCAAGGTGCACTGGTGCAGTGGTGGTATGGCCATAACGCCGTCGGCTTCTTCCTGACCGCTGGCTTCCTGGCGATGATGTACTACTTCGTGCCCAAGCAGGCAGAGCGTCCGATCTTCTCCTATCGCCTGTCGATCATCCACTTCTGGGCGTTGATCTTCCTCTACATCTGGGCGGGTCCGCACCACCTTCACTACACCGCGCTGCCCGATTGGGCGCAGACGCTGGGCATGGTCTTCTCTGTCATGCTGTGGATGCCCAGCTGGGGCGGCATGATCAACGGTCTGATGACGCTCAACGGCGCATGGGACAAGGTTCGCACCGATCCGATCATCCGCATGATGGTGATGGCGCTGGCCTTCTACGGCATGAGCACGTTCGAAGGCCCGATGATGTCGATCAAGTCGGTCAACAGCCTGTCGCACTATACCGACTGGACCATTGGCCACGTGCACTCCGGCGCACTGGGCTGGAACGGGATGATCACCTTCGCGTCGATCTACTACCTCGTGCCGCGCCTGTGGAACCAACCGCGCCTCTACAGCCTGCGCATGGTCAACTGGCACTTCTGGCTCGCAACCGTGGGCATCGTTTTCTACGCCGCCTCGATGTGGGTTGCGGGGATCACGCAGGGCCTGATGTGGCGCGAATATGGCGCCGACGGGTATCTGGTTAACAGCTTCGTCGAAACCGTCGCCGCGCTGAAGCCGATGTTCTTCCTGCGCGCCTTCGGTGGGCTGCTCTACCTGGCCGGTGCCGTGGTGATGACCGTCAACGTATGGCGCACCATTCTTGGCCACCAGCGCGCGGAAGCTCCGATGAGCGACGCGCCCTACGATCCCGAAAAGGACCGCCCCGTCGTCGCTGCCGCCCCGGCCGCAGCCTGATCCCGACGCCAAGGCAAGGAACAATCCCATGACCACCATCGTGGAAAAACACAAGAAACTGGAGCGCAACGTCACGCTTCTCGGGTTGGCGGCCTTTGCAGCTGTCACCGTCGGCGGGATCGTGGAAATCGCCCCCCTGTTCTGGATCGACAACACGATCGAGAAGGTGGACGGAATGCGCCCCTACACCCCGCTCGAACAGGCTGGGCGCGACATCTACGTCCGCGAAGGCTGCTACACATGCCACAGCCAGATGATCCGCCCCTTCCGGGATGAGGTCGAGCGCTATGGTCACTACAGCCTCGCCGCGGAATCGATGTACGACCATCCTTTCCAGTGGGGATCGAAGCGCACCGGGCCAGACCTTGCCCGCGTGGGCAATCGCTACTCTGACGAATGGCACGTGCAGCACTTGAAAGATCCGCGCGCTGTGGTGCCGGAATCGATCATGCCGACATACGCCCACCTTGCCGAGCACGACCTCGACAAGGGCGATATGACCGCCACGCTGCGCACGCTTTATCAGATCGGCGTCCCCTATTCGCAGGACGACATCGCCAAGGCCAACGACGACCTGAAGACTCAGGCCGATCCGAACGCCGACGCGACTGATCTGCAGAAGCGCTATCCCAAGGCGCAGGCGCGCGACTTTGACGGCGATCCCAAGCGGCTGACCGAGATGGACGCGCTGGTCGCCTATCTCCAGATGATGGGCACGCTCGTCGATGTGAACGCCCCTGCTGCGCAGGAAGCCCTTGCCAAGGAGAAGGGCCGATGAGCGCGCACTCCACTTACGACATGCTGCGGCACCTCGCCGACAGCTGGGGCCTCCTTCTGATGACGGCGATTTTCGTGGGGCTGAGCGCGTGGCCATTCCGGCCCGGCGCAAAACAGCTCAACCGCGAAGCCGCGACTTCGATCTTCAAGGATGAAAGCGATGTCTAAACAGCGCATCGACGACGCAACTGGCGTCGAAACTGTCGGCCACGAGTGGGACGGCATTGAGGAACTCAACAATCCGTTGCCGCGCTGGTGGCTGTGGAGCTTTTATGCCTGCATCATCTTTTCGATCGGCTATTGCGTTGCCTATCCGGCCTGGCCTCTGATTGACAAGGCCACTGCGGGCACCCTCGGCTGGACCAGCCGAGGCCAGCTTGATGGCGAGATGAAGGCTGAAACCGCCCGCCGGGCAGGCCTGATGGCCGAACTTGGCAGTGCTTCGATCGAACAGATTGCCGCTGACCCCAAGCTGCGCCGCGCCGCGATTGATGGCGGTCGTGCTGCGTTCAAGGTGAACTGCATCCAGTGCCACGGCAATGGCGCAGCAGGCAGCGCAGGCTATCCGAACCTCAACGACGACGACTGGCTGTGGGGCGGGGATGTCTCTGCGGTCCACCAATCGCTCGTCAACGGCATTCGCCAGCCGGGTGATGACGCCACCCGCATGAGCCAGATGCCGTCCTTTGGTCGCGACGGTATTCTCAATGCGGCGCAAGTGCAGGACGTGGTCAGTCACGTGCGCGTGCTGGCAGGCGAGGAGAAGCCCGGCGCATCGGCCCAGCGTGGAGCGCAGCTCTACACCGACAACTGCACCGTCTGCCACGGCGCAGCGGGCGAGGGCAATCGCATGGTTGGTGCGCCCCGTCTCAACGATGCGATCTGGCTCTACGGTGGCAGCCGCGCGGCGTTGACGCAGTCCATCACCAACGCACGCTACGGCGTGATGCCATCGTGGGGCAACCGCCTCGACCCGGTCACGGTGAAGATGCTTGCCACTTATGTCCATTCGCTGGGCGGCGGTGAGGAAGCGCCAGCGGCAGTGCCTGATGAGGCAGCGGCCCCTGCTGCCGCCACCAACTAAACACTATCAAGGACACACGGTCATGACTGCGCACGATCCCAAACTCAGCGCGGACCATTCGAACGAGATCGGCCTCTACGCAAAGCGCAAGTCGGTTTTCCCAAAGGCCATCGATGGAGCGTTCCGGCGCTTCAAGTGGCTGGTCATGGCTGTGTGCCTCCTCATCTACTGGGGCACACCGTGGATCCGCTGGGACCGCGGCCCCTATGCTCCCGATCAGGCGGTGCTGATTGATCTGGGCAACCGTCGCTTCTTCATGTTCGACATCGAAATCTGGCCGCACGAATTCTATTTCGTCGCCGGGTTGCTCATTATGGCGGGCATCGGTCTGTTCCTGGTCACATCGGCAGTGGGCCGCGCGTGGTGTGGCTATGCCTGCCCGCAGACGGTGTGGACCGACCTTTTCCAGCATGTTGACCGGCTCGTTGATGGAGACCGCAACGCGCAGCTGCGCCTGCAGAAAGCGCCGTGGACTGCACAGAAGATCGCCAAGCGCGCGCTCAAATGGAGCCTCTACCTCACGATCAGCTTCCTGACCGGCGGCGCGTGGATATTCTACTTCGCCGATGCACCCACGCTGCAATACGAATTCTGGACCGGCACGGCCGCGCCAGTCGCCTATGCCACCACCTTCGTGCTGACGATGACCACGCTGATCTTCGGCGGCTTCATGCGCGAACAGGTGTGCATCTACATGTGCCCCTGGCCGCGCATCCAGACCGCGATGCTCGATGAAAAGAGCCTTGTCGTCACCTACAAGGACTGGCGTGGAGAGCCGCGTGGCTCGGTCAAGTCCGCGCTCAAGGCCGCCACCCCGCTAGGTGACTGCATCGACTGTATGCAGTGCGTCGCTGTCTGCCCCACCGGCATCGACATCCGCGAAGGACCGCAGATCGGCTGCATCACCTGCGCGCTGTGCATCGACGCTTGCGACAAGGCGATGGCCGATGTGGGCCGCCCACGCGGGCTGATCGATTACTGTACGCTTGACGATGCCGAGAAGGAAAAGCGCGGGGAAGAACCCACGCCGCTGCTCAAGACGATCTTCCGCCCGCGCACACTGGTCTACCTCGGCGTTTGGAGCGGCATCGGCCTTGCCCTGCTGTTCATGCTCGGCCAGCGTGCCCGGCTCGACATTTCGGTCGCCAAGGATCGCAACCCTGAATACGTGATGCTGTCCGACGGGCATATCCGCAATGCTTACACACTCAAGCTGCGCAACATGGAAGCGCGCCCGCGCACATTCACTGTCGCGCTGGAAGGCCTCGAAGGCGGCGCCATGTTCACTGACGAGATGGACGCCGCCGCTGCCAAGCGCGTGCTGACCATCGAAGTGCCCGCTGACACCACCAAGCCTGTGCGCGTCTATGCGGTGCGTCCGCGTGGGGCAAAACCTGCCGAATTCGCCTTCGTCCTTAACGCCACCGACAAGGAAGGCGGCGCGGATCGCAGCGAAACGACGTTCACCACAGCAGAAGGAAACGGCCAATGACCCAGCTGAGCCGTAAGAATCGCCCGTTCACCGGCCGCACGATGGCAGTGATCCTCGTCTCGTTCTTCGCTGTAGTGGTCGCCGTCAATGTTCTGATGGCCCGCCTTGCCAGTTCGACTTTCGGCGGGGTTGTCGTCGACAATTCTTATGTCGCCAGCCAGCAGTTCAACGGCTGGCTCAAAGAGGCTCGTGCTGAAAAGGCGCTTGGCTGGAAAGGCCAGATTGCGCGCGATCCTATGAACCGCGCGACAATTGCGCTGACCGACAGTGCGGGTAAGCCTATTGCGGCGGCCAAGGTGACGGCTGTTGCAGAACATCCACTCGGCCAGCGCCCTACGACCGCGCTGGTTCTTCATGAAACCGCTCCCGGCACCTACAGCGCCCCGCTGGAGCAGGGTCGCTGGCGGCTGAACGTCATGGTCGAGGCCGATGGCCAGATCTGGCGCACGGTGGGCGAAGCGCAATGACCGCGCCTGCCAGAAATCTCGCTATCCCGGACGACACCATCCACACTGTGCTCGCTGTTCCCGGAATGCATTGCGCCGGGTGCATGGGCAAGGTTGAGCGCGCGCTCAGCGCGGTGGAAGGTGTCGCCAGCGCGCGAACCAATCTCACTGCTCGCACGGTTGAAGTGGTTCACACACCTCGGCTTGAAACGCCTGTGCTCATCGCCGCACTCGCTGCCACCGGCTTCGATGCCCAGCCGCGCGAGATCGAGGCCGAACCGGTCTCAGCCGTCAAACCCTTGCTCGCCCCGCTCGGCGTTGCCGCCTTCGCCTGCATGAACGTCATGCTGATGTCGGTCAGCGTCTGGTCCGGCGCAGATGGCACAACGCGGTCGCTCTTCCATTGGGTATCGGCGCTGATCGGCGTGCCCGCCATCGTTTATGCCGGACGCCCGTTCTTTGCCTCCGCGTGGAAAGTCCTTCGCCACGGCAAAACCAACATGGATGTGCCCATCTCGATCGGCGTTACCATCGCTACCGGGCTGTCGTTCTACGAAACGCTGACCGGCGGGGCCGAGGCGTGGTTCGATGGCGTGCTGATGCTGCTGATGTTCCTGCTCGCCGGGCGTGTGCTGGATGCGATGATGCGGGATCGCGCGCGCTCTGGTGTCGACGCACTTTTGCGGCAGGTGGCCACCGGCACGATGGTCGTCGCAGCCGACGGCGCTACCCGCTGGCTCGATACGAAAGCGCTCCAACCCGGCATGTTGATGCGCGTTGCCGCCGGAGAGCGTCTTGCAGCCGATGGTGAAGTCTTGCGCGGCCAGACCCGCTTCGACCTCTCGCTGCTGACGGGGGAAAGCGCTCCTGTGCAGGCAGCGCCCGGCACGCTCGTACACGCGGGCACGCTCAATGTTGATGCCCCGGTGGACGTTCGCGTCACCGCCATCGGGCAAGATACGGCACTGTCCGAAATCGCCCGCCTGATGGAAGTGGCAGGCCAGTCGCGCTCGAAATATGTGCGCATCGCTGACCGCGCCGCACGCCTTTACGCCCCTGCGGTCCACACACTGGCGGCTTTGACCTTTGCCGGTTGGATGATGGCCGGGGCAGGGTGGTATCAATCGCTGGTCATTGCCATTGCAGTGCTCATCATCACATGCCCCTGTGCGCTGGGGCTCGCCGTGCCGGTTGCACAAGTTGTGGCAGCAGGGGCGCTGCTAAAAAAGGGCGTGCTGGTAAAGGACGGCTCGGCGCTTGAACGCATGGCCGAAGTTGATCGCATCCTGATCGACAAGACCGGCACACTCACGCTGGGGCGTCCCGTGCCCGATGAAGTGGCGCTCGGCGCACTCACGCCGTTTCAAGCCTCGGTTGCACTGGCCCTTGCCAGCTATAGCCGCCACCCGCTGTCGCTCGGTCTCGCCCAGGCTCTGGGTGCTCGCGGCATCCACGCCGCCGCACTCGAAGATGTGGCGGAGGAAACAGGGCAGGGCGTCACCGCACGCTGGAATGGTCTTTCCGTTGCATTGGGTCGCCCTGCCTCGGCACAGGGCATGGCCACTGCATTGCGCATCCAAGGCGATCCCGTGCGCATAATCCCCTTTGCCGATCGTTTGCGTCCCGATGCCGAAGCGGCCCTTGCCCGGCTAAAGGACCTTCGCGTCGAAGCTTCGATCCTGTCGGGGGACTCGGTTCCTGCCGTGGCTGCCGTTGCGCGCGCCACGTGCCTCACCGCACAGGCAGCGGCCTCTCCGGCAGAAAAGCAAGAGGCCATCCAGCGCCTGCAAAACGCTGGGCGCAAAGTGATGATGGCAGGTGACGGGTTGAACGATGGTCCCGCACTGGCCGCTGCCCATGCCTCCATCGCGCCGGGTTCAGCCAGCGATGTCGGGCGGCAGGCGGCAGATATGGTCTTTACGGCGGATTCGCTGCTCGCCATCCCCCGCGCCATCCGCGTCTCGCGCCAGACGATGCGCGTTGTCCGACAGAATTTCGTCCTGGCCATCGGGTACAACCTGCTGGCCGTACCGCTCGCAATTCTGGGCCATGTGACTCCGCTGATTGCGGCAGCCGCCATGTCCACCAGCTCGCTGATTGTCGTAGCGAATTCGCTGCGCCTTGTCCGAGAAGCCAAATGAACGGCGTGGCCTTCATGCTGCCCATCGCGCTCGGCATGGGCATGTTCGGACTGGCAGCGTTCTTCTGGGCGCTCAAACGCGGGCAATTCAGCGACCTTGATGGCGCGGCGGCGCGTATTCTGATCGAAGATGAGGACAAGCCATGAGCCATCGCGCGCTCCGCTTCCTCGCGCCCCTCGCCGTGCTGCAAATGGCCGCGCCCGGCCCTGCCAACGCGGCCTACATCATGGTGGCATCTTGCGGCGGAAGTGGCGGGATGGTGCCGGTGCGCGTGCCGGGAAAGGACGATGGCAGCAAAAACCTGCCCTGCTGCAAGGTTTGTCATATCTCAATGCGCAAGCGCTTCGCCGCCGATAGCTGTTGCGGAAACAGCGATGAAGGCGAGGACGATTCCGATGGCGGCTGACGTGATGACCGGACCCGAAGTCCTCGGCAAATGGACCTATTGGCCCGAATTGCTGGAGCGCCCGGTGCCGCGCTACACCAGCTATCCCACCGCCGCCGAATTTGTCGAAGAGAGCTTCGAGGAACGACAGGCAGAAGCGTTGCGCAAGGTGCGCGGTACAGTCTCGCTTTATCTGCATATCCCCTATTGCCGGGAAATCTGCTGGTATTGCGGCTGCAACACCGGTGCTGCCAACAAGACCCAACGCCTCGCCGCATACCTCGAAGCGCTGCATCACGAGATCGCTCTGGTTTCGCGCCACTTGCACCCTTCGGTAAAAGTCTCGCGCATCGCATTTGGCGGAGGCAGCCCGAACGCGATCAAGCCGACCGATTTCGTGCGGCTGGTCGATAGCCTGACGCTCAACTTCCGCCTGCAAGACCCGGTTCTGTCAATCGAACTCGATCCTCGCACACTGGCGGCTGACTGGCTCATGGCTATCCGCGGCATTGGCGTGATCAAGGCCAGCCTCGGCGTGCAAACGCTTGATCCGCGTGTGCAGGCCGCCATCGGTCGTATCCAACCGCGCGAGATGATCGAACGGGCCACCGAAGGCCTGCGCAAGGCTGGCGTCAATTCGATCAACTTCGATCTCATGTATGGCCTGCCGTTTCAGACCGACGAGATTCTTGCTGAAACGCTGGATCAGACGGTTGCCATGGGTGCAGACCGAGTGGCGTTGTTCGGCTATGCCCACGTCCCCCATATGATCCCGCGCCAACAGCGGATCGATGCCAGCGAATTGCCCGATCAGCGCGTCCGTTTCCGCATGGCCGCCGAAGGTTATGTGCGGTTGACCGAGGCAGGGTACCAGCCGGTCGGATTCGATCACTTTGCGCTTCCGGGCGATGATCTGGCAGTCGCTGCAAGTGCAGGGACGCTAAGGCGCAACTTTCAGGGCTTTACCGAAGATCAGTCTCCCGTACTCATCGGCCTTGGTGCGTCCTCGATCAGCGAGTTTCCCGACCTTTATGTGCAGACCGAGAAGAACGCTGGCCGTTACCGCATGTTGATCGGCGCCGATCAGCTTGCCGGTCGCAAGGGCGTTGTGCGCAGTGCCGAGGATCGCCACCGGGGCGAGGTCATCACTGATCTGCTGTGCCGGGGCAGGGCAGCGGTCCCGGCAGACCTCATCGCGACCAACCGTGATCGGCTTGAACCCTTCATTGCGCGTGGTCTTGCGCGGTTGGACGGCACCATGCTCACGCTGGAACACGGCACCGAAGCCTATGCTCGCTCCATCGCCGCCGTGTTCGATGCCTATCGGTCAGGTGCCCGCCAGTTCAGTTCAGCAGTGTGATCGAGGCCCAAGAATAGCTATGCACCCTGCCTTAGCAGGTGCACAATATGTCTGACTCGCGTTAAGCCCGCATCCACAACGGATTGCGCGCCAGTTCTGCGCGAGGGAGACGCCATGAAGCCTATCGAAACCATCATGCGCACCGCGCCGGTCATTCCGGTTCTGGTGGTCGAGAACGTCGATCATGCGCTCCCCATCGCCCGCGCCTTGGTCAAGGGCGGCCTTCGCGTTCTTGAAGTCACGCTGCGCACTGCTGCTGCGCTCGATGTGATCCACGCGATGAAAGCGGTCGACGGCGCGATTGTCGGCGCGGGGACCGTCACCAATCCTGAGGAATTGAAAGCCGCGATCGACGCGGGCGCAGAGTTCATCGTCTCGCCGGGGCTGACCGAAAACCTTGGCAAAGCCGCCGTCGCTTCAGGCATCCCGTTCCTGCCCGGCACGGCCAGCGCGGGCGATATCATGCGCGGGCTGGACCTTGGCCTTACGCACTTCAAGTTCTTCCCTGCCTCCACTTCAGGCGGACTTCCTGCATTAAAGGCGTTGGCGGCACCGTTCCACCAGTGCAAATTCTGCCCCACCGGCGGCATTACTGCCGCCACCGCGCCGGAATGGCTGGGTTTCGATCCGGTCCTGTGCGTCGGTGGCAGCTGGGTGGTGGGCAAGGGTACGCCCGATGAAGCGGCGATAGAAGCCGCCGCGCGCGAAGCCTTTGCGCTAGGGAAGTAGAGAATTCAGGGGAATACAGCGGATATGAAGACGGTCGCCAAGCTCAAGGCCAGGTTGCAGAAACTCCATGAGCGGACGGCCGAAACGCCGCTGTTCAACCCTGTCTTCCAGCTCAGCCACGATCTGTCGCGCCAGCTTGAAGGCGGCGATCTGTCGCTGAACGATATAGACAGCCTCGTTGCCGAACTGGAATGCGAAGCGCTGCAAAGCCGCGCCGCGCGGCTCAAGCGGCTGGTCGCGCCGACCGAAGTCCCGGAAAACCTCGCACGGATCGAAGCGCTGAACCCCGAAGAGGCGGGATTCTCCGAATTTCGCCAGCGTTGGGAAAAGCCGCTGCTCCACGCGGTGTTCACGGCGCACCCCACGTTCCTGCTTTCGCCCGCTCAGTCCGATGCCGTCGCCACCGCCGCGCTCACCGACGATCCTCAAAGCACCACCGTTTGCACCGTCCCCCACGAAGGGCCGAAGATCACGCTGGAATTCGAACACGTCGAAGTGTGCAATGCGATCCAGCGCGCCGCCACGGCGCGTGACCGGATCAACGCCACGCTGCTCAGCTACGCCCGCCAGCGCTGGCCGGGCCGGTGGCTCGATTTCCGGCCGCTGCCGTTCCGTTTCGCCACCTGGGTCGGCTACGATATGGACGGCCGCACAGACATCGGCTGGACCACCTCCATCGCCTTCCGCCTGCGCGAAAAGGCGCAGCGCCTCGCCAGCTACGCCGCGTCCTTGCGCGCCATTGACGAGGCACACGCCCTGCTCACCACGCTCGATGCTGCACAAGCCCACGCCGCGGAAATGGCCGAACTGTTCTCGTCCGATCTGTCCAGCACCGAAGCGCTCTCCGCCGCCGCCAACCGGCTTTCGGCTCAAAATCCCGCCAAACTGCTCAGCCTCACCCCGCTGATCGAAGCGCTGGAAACCGAAGCGAAGACTGCCGACGACAAAGCAGTCGCGCTCGCCACGCTCGCCGCTGCGATGCGGGCAGATGGCCTCGGCATCGGCTGGATTCACTTTCGCGTGAACTCCTCTCAGCTTCTCAATGCCTTGCGCCGCCGGATCGACCCTGAAGGCACACTGGATCTCGGCAGCAAGAGCGCACTGTCCCGCTTGCGCGAACTGCTGGCCGAAGTGCAGCCGCTGCGCGTCAACTTCGGCGCGCTGGCGATAGAGACCAGCACAGCAATGCGCCAGTTCCTGGTCATGGTCAAGATGCTGCAGCACATCGATTCCGATGCCCCCATCCGCATGTTGATCGCCGAATGCGAACAGCCGCAGACCGTGCTCGCCGCGCTCTATTTCGCCAAGCTGTTCGGCATCGAAGGCAAAGTCGATGTCTCGCCGCTGTTCGAAACCGAAACCGCGCTGGAACACGGCGGCCGCTTCCTCGAAGCCTTGCTGGCCGAGGAATCCTATCGCAGCTACGCCCGCGTGCGCGGACGGGTATCGATCCAGACCGGGTTTTCCGACGCCGGCCGCTTCATGGGCCAGCTTCCCGCCGCGCTTGCCATCGAACGCCTGCAGGGCCGACTTGCCGAGGCCATGAAGGCCAACGGCCTGACCGATGTCGCCGCGCTGATCTTCAACACCCACGGTGAATCGATGGGCCGCGGCGCGCACCCGGCAGGCTTTGCCGACCGCCTCACATGGCCGCTGTCCGGCTGGGCACGCCGCCGCTTTGCCAAGGCGGGCGTCACCATCGAACCCGAAGCCAGCTTTCAGGGCGGCGACGGCTACCTGTTCTTCCGCAACGACGAACTCGCGCTCGCCACGCTCACCCGCATCGCCGAGGCCGAAGCCGGTGACCTTGACCTCACCGTCAAAGACCCGTTCTACGATCGCACCGACCTCAGCCTCGATTTTTACCGCTCGATCCGCCGCGTTCAGCGCGAACACCTTGAAAGCGCAACCTATTCCCGCGCGTTGACCGCATTCGGCCTCGGTCTGCTCAAGACCACCGGCAGCCGCGTCTCGCGCCGCCAGTCCGATATCGGCGCGGACCGCACGATGAGCCTGCGCCAGATCCGTGCCATCCCGCACAACGCTATCCTTCAACAGATCGGCTATCCGGTAAACGTGATCGCGGGGGCCGGTACGGCTGCGGGCGAGGAAATGGAATCGGTTGCCGAATTGCTCGGCCGTTCTGACCGGGGCAACCAGCTCGTGCGCCTGCTGCGCGCCGCCAATGGCCTTGCCTCGGTCAAGACCGTGGCCGCTCACGGCGAACTGTTCAACTCCGCCTACTGGGCCAGCCGCCCCTATCGCGGCACGGAAACTGCGCTCGAATCCGCCTGCCTCGCGCTCGCCGAATATCTGACCAAGGACGACAGGGCAGGGGTCTTCCGCCGCCTGACCTCGCGCCTGCGGGTAGACTGGATGAAGCTCCACCGCCTGCTCTCCCTCGTCCCCGGCCACAAGGCTGGCCGCGATCCGGCGCAGGATTCGGACCGCCGCAACATCGGCCTGCTGCAATCGGTGCGCCTCGCGCTGCTGATGCACATGTTCATCCGCGCGGTGCAGGTGCCGCCGTTCGCGCGTTCAAACGATGTCAGTCGTGATGATGTGCTCGAAATGGTCCTGTCGCTGCGCGTGGACGATGCACTGGCCCAGCTTCGCCGCGCCTATCCAGTGATCGAACCCGAAATCACCGATTTCGCGGTGGACGAGGAAACCGACTACCCCGATCATCGCGGCGAAGACTACGGCGCCATCCGCGCGCGCTTTATCGACCCTATCGAACGCGCCCACGCCCTCAACATCCGCGTCGCAGTCGCCATCGCAAACTACTTCGGTGCGCACGGATAAAAACCTATCAGAGCAGCGCGGTCACCGTCCAGACCACGCCAACCAGCAAGAACACGCCCGCCACGTCCAACGCAAACCCGGCCTTGACCATCGCCCGCATCGAACAATGCCCCGTCGCCCAAGCGAGAGCATTCGGCCCAGTCCCGGCGGGCAGCATGAAGCCCCATGTGGCGGCAAAGGCGGCGGGCAGGGCCAGCAGGATCGGGTCCGCCCCCAGCGCGCCCACCAGCGCCGCCACCACCGGCATGATACCGCTGGCTGCCGCGATATTGCTGGCAAACTCGGTCACGATGATCACAAACGCCACCAGCACCAATGCTACGATCGGCAGCGGCACATGGGCGAGGGGGAGCAGCATTTCGCCCATCCATTTGGTCAGCCCGCTCTCGGTCATGCCCATCGCCATGGCCAACCCGCCGCCGAACATCAGCACCACATCCCACGGCGCGCGATTGGCTTCGGGCCATGTCAGCATCGGTCGGCCCGTGCCATCGGGCAGAACGAACAGCACCAGCCCCGCGATTGCCGCCACTGTCCCATCGGTAAAGCCGCCCTCGGGAAACCATCCTTCGATCACCGGCTGAAACACCCAAGCGATGAAGGCCAACACCACAACTGGCACCAGTCGCCGCTCGGCCACGCTCCATTGCGTCGCCTGCGCAATCGCTGCCCGTGCCGCCGCAGGATCAAAGCTGTCGGTATGCAGGCATTGCACCCGCGCGATGATCCACCCGGCCAGCGGCACTGCCAGCAGCGCAATCGGCACGCCGTAGAGCGCCCATTGCAGGAACGTCACGCGCGTCCCCAGCGCTGTCTCGATCAGGCCTGCCGCAATCGCGTTGGTCGGCGTACCGATCAGCGTGGCAAGGCCGCCGATGGACGCCGCAAAGGCAATGCCCATCGGCAAAGCCCCCGCCATGCCCTTTGTCTCACCTTCCTCGACGCCACCCGCGCGCAGCATGGCAATCGCCATCGGCATCATGATCAGGGCGGTAGAAGTGTTCGAAATGAAGCTCGACAGTACCGCCGTTGCCATCATCACGCCCATCAGCAGTTGTCCGGGCTTTGCACCCGCCAGACCCATGATGAACAGTGCCAGCCGCCTGTGCAGCCCGGTGCGCTCAATCGCCAGCGCGAGAAATGCCCCGCCAATGAACAGGAACATGATCGGCGAGTAATAGGAACTCGCGGTCTTGGTGGCATTGGCCACGCCGGTCAGCGGCAGGATCAGAAACGGCAGAAATGCAGTGGCCGAAAGCGGCAAAGCCTCGGTCATCCACCACGCCGCCATCCACCAGACCAGCCCAGCCGCACTCCATCCCGCATCGGGCATCCCGGCCGGTGCGGTTATCAACTGCGTTACCGTAAAGCCGATTGGCCCCACCCAAAGCCCAATTCTGCGCGCATCCAATGCCAACGGCCCGTTCCCCCAACCTTGGGGCAGGGCCTAGCAGAGCCTAAGCAAGGCTGGCAAATTCTGACATCCACCCTTTACCCCGTTCGTGTCGAGCGAAGTCGAGACACCGCGCGAAGTGTCTCGACTTCGCTCGACACGAACGGGTGTTGTGCAAATGGGAACGTCTCAGAAAACCGGTTCATACCCCGGAGGCAGTTCATCACCCGGCTTGGCCGCACCATCCGCGCTATCGGTGGGTGAATGAATGCCGCACTCGGTCTTGTCCCAACCTTTCCACCGGCCAGAACGCGGGTCTTCACCGTCCGCCACCTTGCTGGTGCAGGGCGCGCAACCGATCGAAGGATAACCTTGTGCCACCAGCGGATGGGCCGGAAGCCCATGCTCGGCGAAATAGGCCTCAAGCGCAGTCTTGTCCCACGAAGCCAGCGGGTTGATCTTCAACCGTCCCTGCGCATCCGAATGGTCGATTTCAAAGCGCGGCAGCCCCGAACGCGTCTTGGACTGGAAGCCCTTGCGCCCGGTCAGCGACGCATCGAAGTGCAGCAATGCCTTGGCCAGCGGCTCCACCTTGCGGATTTCGCAGCACCCATCAGGATCCCATGACCAGCGCAGCCCATTTTCGTCCTTCTTGGCAATCGCCTCTGCATCAGGCTCGATGATCTGGAGATTGGTCATCCCCAGAAACCCGATCAGTTCATCGCGATAGGCCACAGTCTCCGCAAAGTGCTTGCCCGTTTCCAGAAAAAGCACCGGGACCGAAGGATCAACTTCGGCAATAAGGTGAAGCAGGACAGCACTTTCCGCGCCAAAGCTCGAAACCACTGCAAGATCGCCCGCCAGTCCGTCACGGATCACCGAACGCAGCATTTCCTGCGTATCGCTGCCCCGGAACAGATTGTTCAGACGAATGGCGTCCGTTTCGACAAAGCGCGGGCGCGTGTCGATCAGGTCGATCTTGCGATTGGCAACCATAGAACTCGGCGTCCTGTCCATGCTTCAATCC
>NZ_NCII01000009.1 GCF_002256775.1 Novosphingobium sp. 17-62-19
TTGCGCGATCAGGAAATCATCGAGCGGACCGAGAACCGGGCCGAACGAAAAGGCGTCTGTGACCAGCCATTCGTGGGCGCCCGCCTTGCAGGCATAGCGCACGGGCTGGCGCGGGCCGTCGAGCTTGCCTTCGAACAACCCGCGCCCGTCCACGCGGGTGAGTTTGCCGAGCTTCTTGCCGGAGAGCGACCATGCGGTGGCTTCTTCTGCGCCGGGCAGGACGGCGCGGGTGAATGCGCCATCCGGGCCTTCGTGGATGCCAAGGACCGAGAATGGATCGGCGTGCGTCCCGTTCAGCAGGGCTTCGATGGCGCTCGCCGGTGGCTTCATTTCGGCTTTCAGACCCCCCAGATGTCGCGGGCATATTCGCCGATCGTGCGATCGGACGAGAACCAGCCTACGTTGGCAATGTTGCGTATTGCAGAAGCGCGCCAGCCAGCCTGCTGTTCCCAGCGGCGGTCGATCTTGCGCTGGGCGGCGTGGTAGCTGTCAAAATCGGCGGCGACCATGAACCAGTCGTGATCGTAGATTCCGCCCATCAGGCCTTTGTAGCGGTCAGGATCGTCGGGCGAGAACACGCCGGTGGCGATGGCTTCGAGCGCCTGCTGCAGTTCGCGCGAATTTTCGATTACTTCGCGGGGGGCATAACCGTTGGCGCGCTTGTCTTCGACTTCATCGGCGGTGAGGCCGAAGATTTCGATATTTGCATCGCCAACATGGTCTTTGATCTCGATATTCGCGCCATCGAGCGTGCCGATGGTGAGCGCGCCGTTGAGCGCGAACTTCATGTTGCCGGTGCCCGAGGCTTCCATGCCTGCGGTGGAAATCTGCTCTGACAGATCAGCCGCCGGGATGATTTTCTCGGCAAAGCTGACGTTGTAGTTCGGCACGAACACGACCTTGAGCAGCCCGCCGACCGAAGGATCGGAATTGACGCGACGCGCGATATCGTTCGACAGCTTGATGATGAGTTTGGCGTTGTGATAGCTCGACGCGGCCTTGCCGCCGAAAATCTTCACGCGCGGCACCCAGTCACGCTCAGGGTGGCTGCGGATCTGATCATAGAGCGCCACAGTTTCGATCAGGTTGAGCAACTGGCGCTTGTATTCATGGATGCGTTTGATCTGCACGTCGAACAGGGCGTCGGGATCTAGCCGAATGCCCATCAACTCCTTGATATGTTTGGACAGAGCTATCTTGTTCGAACGCTTAACCTCGGCAATCCGTTCCCCCAGCGACGCATCTTCGGCCAGGGCGTTAAGATCGGACAGCTTTTCCGCATCATCGAGGAAGGCATCGCCGATGGCGTCCTTGAGCACCGAAGTGAGGCCGGGATTGCACTGCTGGAGCCAGCGGCGCGGGGTGACGCCGTTGGTCTTGTTGTTGATGCGTGTGGGGTAGAGCTTGTGCAGATCGGAGAAGACCGTGGTCTTCATCAGATCGGTGTGGAGCGCGGCCACGCCGTTGACGCTGTGCGCGCCGGTGAAGGCGAGATTGGCCATGCGCACGCGGCGCTCTCCGCCTTCGTCGATCAGGCTGATTGCCGAGATCGCAGCATCGTCCAGACCGGCTTTGCGCGCTTCACGCAGCACGCGGCTGTTGATGGCATAGACGATCTGCATGTGGCGCGGCAGCAGGCGTTCGAACAGTGGCAGCGGCCATGATTCGAGCGCTTCGGGCAGGAGCGTGTGGTTGGTGTAGCCGACGGTGGCCTTGGTCAGTTCCCACGCTTCGCTGAATTCAAGGCCGTGTGCGTCGACCATCAGGCGCATGATTTCGGCGACGGCCACGGCGGGGTGCGTATCGTTAAGCTGGATCGCGGCCTTGTCTGGCAGGGTGCGGATATCGCCGTGATGCTGCATGTGGCGGCGGACGATGTCCTGAATGGAGGCCGAGGTGAAGAAGTACTCTTGCCGCAGCCGCAGTTCCTGCCCGGCTGGGGTGGAATCTGCGGGGTAAAGCACGCGCACCAGGCTTTCGGCGCGGACCTGCTCGGTCATGGCCCCGATGTGATCGCCTGCGTTGAATGCGGCGAGACTGAGCGGATCGAAGGCGTGGGCGGTCCACAGGCGCAGCGTGTTCACACGCTTTCCGCGCCAGCCGACCACGGGGGTGTCGACCGCGCTGGCCTCGACCCGTTCGGCCGGGCGCCATTCGACGCCATCGCCGGTTTCCACAACTTCACCGCCGAAGCCGATGACATAAGCGCTTTCGCGGCGGTCGAATTCCCAGGGGTTGCCGTGCGAAAGCCAGGTTTCGGGCAGTTCGACCTGCCAGCCATCGTCAATCCGCTGGCGGAACATGCCGTTCACGTAGCGAATGCCATAGCCGTAAGCGGGAATATCAAGGCTCGCGAGGCTCTCCATGAAGCACGCGGCGAGGCGGCCGAGGCCGCCGTTGCCAAGCGCCGCATCGGGTTCCAGATCTTCCAGTGCAGAAAGATCGAAGCCATGTTCGCGCAACGCCTTTTCCATGTCGCGCGTCAGGCCCATGTTGGACAGGGCATCGCGCAGCAGGCGGCCGATCAGGAATTCGAGGCTCAGATAATAGACCCGCTTCGCGCCCTTGTCATAAGTCTCGCGCGTCGATTCCATCCACCGGTCGATGATCGCATCGCGCAGGGTGAGCACGGTGGCAGTGTACCAGTCATGCGGCTTGGCCGCGCGCTCGTCCTTGCCGACGCGCTTGCGCAGAACGTCGATGATCTGGGCGTCGATTTCGGCGGCCTTGGAATTCGATTGAAGGGTCATGGTACGCAGTTCACCCTGATTGGCCCGGCGCAAAAGCGGGTGCGACCCGCTTTGCGTCGATGCGCGTTGCACCGGCCCTTCACGCCAGCACGCCCATTGTTATTGCGGCCTTGCGCATAAGCGACCGGCCCTGGGCTGTGCAGCAAACCATCATACTCCCCGGCATTGGGTATGACAGGCTGCGCGGTGTGGGCAAGCCGCAATCTGCCGGGCAAGCATGTGCCCTGCAAATCAGGTTCCGTTACGGATTGAATGCCCCAACCAGCGATCCTCACCCCCCGTTTGTAGGCGCAGGTGGGAGCGATGTGTGCAAGAATACGTCTGCGTTTAGGGCCAAATTTTCAAAACATTCGGCGCAAGATATTGTCTTTGATGATGAAATGGTGGTGCAGCGCAGCTACAATATGCAGCACGACCAGCCCGGCCATCAGGAAGCCGAGCACTTCGTGGCCTTCATGCGATACCTCAGCGAGTGCCGATCCTTTGGCCACGGCCAGCTTTGGCCATTCGAAAAGGCCCCATATGCTGATCGGATATTTGCTGTTGGCCGATGACATGATCCAGCCCGTGACGGGAAGCACCAGCATCAGCACATAAAGCGTGGCGTGAGTCCCCTTTGCCGTCAGCCGTTGCAGGCGCCCCATGGTGGTGGGCCATTCCGGCGTGGTCCATGTAAATCGCCAGCCTATGCGCGCCAGCGAGAGCACAAGAATGACCATACCGGTGCCCTTGTGCAGGGGATAGGGATTCCAGAAATTCTCGATTGCTTCGCCGCCGATGCCAGAAACAAGGTTGAACACCACCAATGCCGCGATGGTAGCGTGGAGTGCACGAGCGACGGCATTGTAACGCACGATGGCTTGTGTGTTTGCTATTGTGGCCATTGCCGCCCCCCCAAATGCCAGCCCGTGACGCCGGGTGCGTAGGTCCAACGCTCCGAGCCACGGCGCAAAGATTGCATTGGTGAGGCGGGAAGCCAAGGCTGGATTGCGCGAAAAGGCAGGAGAATATGCCGTTTTTTGACTGGCTCACACAAATCGGACGTTTGTCCAGTAATGCCATGCGGCAAATGACGTATGGGCGATATTGCGGTGCAAAAAATATGGTGTCGCCAGAAACCAACGAGATCGTCCGAGAATCAACGTGGTCGAAAGGGCGGTCCTGCATCACCGTGAGGGAATATGACTACTCAGCGTCTCATTCAGGTAGAGCCCGCCGTGGTCCACAAAATGGCCTCGATGCTCAATAGCCAGAAGCCCGAAGTGATCCAGAACCACTTTGGCATCGGGCTGAACACGTGGGTCAAGCTGCGCGAGGGCAAGGCTATCCGTCATTCGGTGGCGGTGCGCCTGCTGCAGCGGTTGCAGCGTGATCAGGTGATTTGACCGGTTACGCTGCAACCGACAAGAGAGTTGTAAGAGTCCCCCGGCAATGCCCTCCGGGGGTTGAGTTTGTGTCAGTTGCAGTGCACAATCACCCTGCTCCGCCGAAACTATTGGACAGACAACCGGTGCGGGCGCGGGGTCGATTGCAATGCACACGTTCCGTGACGGCGGAAGCGGACAACTGAAATCCTTTGTGCGCGCTGTTTCAGAACGTGTGCGGGGGCGCATAGTGGCGCTTGTTGCCGGTGATATGCCGACCGATAAAATCGCGACTGGCGGCGCGGAAATGGCGCAGATGGCAAGCGATCTGCAAGCTGCCGAAGCCGCCAACGCCGCCAAGAGCCGGTTCCTTGCCAATGTCAGCCACGAAATCCGCTCGCCGCTCAATGCGATCTACGGCTACGCGCAACTGGTGGAGCGTGGTGCGGACGTAGATCCGCAACATGCCGCGCGCGTGATCCGGCGCAGTGCCGAACATCTGACCAACCTTGTAGAAGGCCTGCTCGATCTCGCCTCGGTGGAGCAGGGCGTGGTGCGGGTGGACAGCGGCGTGGTGCGGGCGGGCGCGCTGGTGCAGCAGGTGGCGGAAATGTTCACCCCGCTGGCGGCGCAAAAGGGCCTGACGTTCCGTTGTGAACTGCCTGAGCGACTGCCCGAATTTGTGCGGATGGATGAGCGGCGCGTGCGGCAGGCGCTGATCAATCTGGTATCGAACGCCGTGAAGTTTACCGAAGCGGGCGAAGTGACGCTGACCTTTCGGTGGTTCAGCGAAATGGCCACGTTTGAAGTGCGTGATACCGGCCCCGGTATCGCCGAGGATCGCCGGATGGCGATTTTTGCACCCTATGTGCGGGCCGGGCTGGCAGAGCCGCAGGAGGGAGCCGGTATACAGGAGGGAGCAGGGCTGGGTCTTGCCATCACCAGCGCAATCGTGCGGATGTTGGGCGGGGATCTGCAACTGGAGAGTGAGCCGGGCAAGGGCAGCACATTCCGCATCGTGATCATGGCACCGCAAGTCTCGGGCTTTGTCGATCGTACGGTGGAGCGGGTGCGGCCAACAGGTTATGCCGGGGCGCGACGCTCCATTCTGCTGGTGGACGATGATCGCGATCATCTGGCCGTTCTGCGCACAACCCTTGCCGAGGTGGGCTTTGACGTCGCCCTTGCAAGCGACGGGCCCACCGCGTTGGCACTGGCTGGAGATGCGGCGGCGTCGGGGCGGTTTGACGCTGCGGTGCTGGACGTCAGTATGCCGGGGATGACCGGGTGGGAGGTTGCCGCGCATTTGCGCGCAACCCATGGACCCGCACTGAAGATACTTATGCTCTCGGCCAATGCCGATGAACGGCACGGGCTGGCGGGGCAGGCAGCAGACCACGACGCGTTTCTGCTCAAGCCGGTGGAACTGGGCGGATTGCTTGATGCGGTGGGCCGTCACCTTGGGTTGGAATGGGTATATCCACCGCAACCGGATGCAGTTGGAACCCCGACGCCGGGGCCAGTCGCCATATCTGACGCGGCGCGCGAACATGCTGAGCGATTGAAATCACTTGTAAGGATCGGCCACGTGCGCGCATTGGAAGGTGAGATTCGTGCGCTGGAGCAGGCCGATCCTGCCGCCGCGCCGCTTGTAGCCAAATTGTATGCCTGCCTTGATCGGTTTGATCTGGCCGCGATGGGGAAGACGCTTGAGGAATTTTGACGATGAGTGACGCCCGGCGCGATACGGTCCTCGTCGTCGATGACGAGCCGGATTCGCTGCGCTTCCTCACCGATACGCTTGAGGGCGCGGGGATCTCCGTGCTGGTGGCGATCTCTGGCGATGCCGCGCTTGATCTGCTGCAGCATATCACGCCCGACTTGATCCTGATGGATGCGGTGATGCCTGGCATCGATGGGTTCGAGACGACATCGCGCATCAAGGCCCGCGGTGCGCTCGCGCATGTGCCGGTGGTGTTCATGACCGGGCTGACCGAGAGCGAACACGTTATCGAAGGGTTCGAGGTGGGCGGGGTGGATTACCTGCGCAAGCCGGTGAATGTCCATGAATTGCTGGCGCGGGTGCGTGTCCACATCGGCCATGCGCGCGCGATGCAGGCAGGGGCTGCGGGGCTGGACGCCACGGGACGCCTGATGATGGCCACGGATACGCAAGGGAAACTGCTGTGGTGTACGCCAATGGCTGAACAGGCCATCATGCGCATCTGTCCAGACTGGAACCGCGAGCGTGGGGTGATGCCAGATGCCATGCGCACGCCTGTTTCGCGGTTGCTGGGCCGCAACGAAATAGGCGCTTCGGCGCGGATCGAGGAGCAGGGAGAGAACGCGCTCGAACTGGTGATTATCGCGCATTACCGTGACAATGAAGTGCTGATCCGCCTGAACGAGCTAAATCCTCGCGCAGATGTCAGCCGCTTGCAACAGCGTCTTTCGCTCACCGATCGTGAGGCTGAGGTGCTGTTGTGGATCAGCTACGGCAAATCCAACGGGATGATTTCCGAAGTCTTGGCGATCAGCCCGCGCACTGTGCAGAAGCACCTTGAACGCATCTACGAGAAACTGGGTGTAGAAACACGCGCCGCAGCGGCGGCCGTGGCGATCAAGGTTCTTGGCAATTGAACTGACAACGCCGGAGCGGCGGGGGAAACCGCCCCGTTCCGGCGTTGTGCAGCAAACTTAACGACGGCGCGCCATGGTGCTGCGGCGGGCGTTCTGGGCCAGCTCCTGCACCAGCGGTTCCGCATTGGCGACGGCGGCGCGGCGGCACTGGTAATCCGGCAACGGCGTCACGATCATCCGGTCTGCGGGATCGCAGGCTTCGGCAGCAGCGTCGGCGATGCGGTTGCGCAGTTTGCGCATGTCGTCGGCGCGGCTGAGGTCAAGGCCATCAGCTGAAACCGAGATGTTGACGGTCTGTGGTGCATTGGTGGCCGATGCGATCTGCGGCGCAGACAGCAAGGCGAGCGCCGCGGTGGCGGCGAGCAACTTGTTCATGGACATTCTCCTGCGAAAGTCATTTTTGTTTCGGTACCGGTTTTCCGGCTGCCGATTTTATGGTTGTGAGGATTGGCGGGTGTTCCCGATCTTTCCTAATCCACCCCCAAAATAGGCGCTGCGGAACAGCTTCACAAGCCACTTTATGCAATAAAGGCAAGTAATTCAGAGAGTTCTACTTGTGCCCTGCAACAAGATAATACAGGTCTGACCATGTGCATCATACGATCCGGAAGGTTCGTATTACTGCGAGTTTTGACACATGTCCAAAAATTGCCGGAAGTCAGCGAGTTAACAGTGAGGCGGTTTGCGGCGTCCACCGGCTGCGGTGCTTCAAAAGCGGATGCTGCATTGCAACATTTTGGGTGGGGTATCTGGCAATCCCGCTGCGTTCAGTCATAACGTGGCGCTTGGCCACTGTCAGTTGTTGCGCCAATCTATGCCGAAAGAGCGAAATATGAAGGCGATTGCATGACGATGATGACCGCGCTGCAAGTGCAGGCCCTCGGTGACAATCTGGGTGGTGTGGCGCTGGTGGAGCAGGTGATCCCGGTGCCGGTTCGTGGCCAAGTGCTCGTGCGGATCGAAGCTGCGGCGTTGGGCTTTCCCGACCTGTTGATGACGCGCGGCCAGTATCAGGCCAAGCCGCCCTTGCCGTTCGTGCCCGGCATGGAAGGGGCTGGGTTCGTGGTCGCCGCGCCGGGGTGCAGTCGCGTGCGCGAAGGGGACCGGGTGATCGTGGGCGGCCTGACTGGCATCGTGGCGCAATATGGCGTGTTTCCCGAGGCTTCTGTCCTGCCGCTGCCTGAAAGTTTGGACATGGCCGAAGGAGCCTCGTTGCGGGCGGCCTATCTTACCGCTTGGGTGGCGTTGGTGTGCCGGGGGCAGGCCAGGCCGGGCGACTGGTTGCTTGTTCACGGCGCGGCAGGGGGCGTCGGCCTTGCTGCCGTTGATCTTGGGGTGACGCTTGGCCTTAACGTGATCGCCGTGGCCTCCACCGCCGCGAAGCGTGGCGCGATCAGCGGACTCTACGAAACGGCTCAAGTCATCGATGGGAGTGCTGGCTTTCGCGAGCAGGTTCTGGCGCTTACCGGCGGTTGCGGAGCGGATCTCGTATTTGATCCTGTGGGGGGCGATGTGTTCGACGAATCGACACGCTGCATTGCCTTCGACGGGCGTTTGCTGGTGGTTGGCTTTGCTGCTGGCAGGATTCCGCAAATCGGCGCGAATATTCCTTTGATCAAGGGCTTTTCCGTGGTTGGCGTTCGGGCCGGCGAATACGGTCGTCGCTTCCCTGATCGCGGGGCTGAGAACATCGCGAATGTGCTGCGTCTGGCCAAGGAAGGGCAGATCCGCCCGCATGTTCATGCGCGTTATCCGATGGCCGATTGGGCGCAAGCCTATCGCGCGATGGAGCAACGTGATGTGATCGGGCGCAGTGTGATCCTTCCGCACGAAGGTTGAATGGCCAGCGATCAACACCCAGCAGATTTTGGGCAAAAAAAGGGGCCGCACCGTTGCCGGGCGGCCCTTGAAAGTTTGGGAGAGGATGCCTGAAAGGCCATTTTGAAATGGGCCTGAGCCATATTTTTCGCAAGTGCGAATTCTGGAGGAAAGGTTGCAGTTTTTGCAATAGTCTCACTCAAAATGCCGGTTTTGTCGGGTCTCAACGGAATTTGTCAGCGTTATCAATGGCTACGGCTACCGCCTGAGCTTGTATGAAATCAGAGGTGATCAGTCGATAAATGCTGCACCTGCACATTGTGACAGGGCTACTCCGATTGAATCCACTGTTGCACCGGTCTGACATGATTGCTATAAAGTATAACAGATTGGGAGAGCATTCATGGACTTCGAACGCATCAATCCGCTGACCGGTGCCGTCGCTTCGACCGCGAAAGCGATGCAGGCATCAGATATTCCTGCAATTACTGCCAAAGCTGCAAGCGCTTACCCTGTATGGGCAGCTATGGGGCCAAACGCCCGGCGTGCCGTGCTGATGAAGGCCGCTACCGCACTCGAATCGCGCGCAGACGCCTTCGTGGATGCCATGATGGGCGAAATCGGCGCGACCAAGGGCTGGGCGCTGTTCAACCTCGGCCTTGCTGCCAGCATGGTGCGTGAAGCGGCTGCACTGACCACCCAGATTTCGGGCGAAGTGATCCCTTCTGACAAGCCCGGCTGTGTTGCCATGGCGCTGCGTGAACCGGTGGGCGTGATGCTGGGCATTGCGCCGTGGAATGCGCCGATCATCCTTGGCGTGCGCGCCATCGCCGTGCCGCTCGCGTGTGGTAATGCAGTGATCCTCAAGGCGAGCGAGCAATGCCCGCGCACCCACGCGCTTATCATCGAGGCCTTTGCCGAGGCAGGGTTCCCTGAAGGCGTCGTCAACGTCGTCACCAACGCTCCGGCCGATGCGGCAGACGTTGTCGGCGCGCTGATCGACGCGCCAGAAGTGAAGCGCATCAACTTTACCGGCTCCACCGCAGTGGGCCGCATCATCGCGATGCGCGCAGCACAGCACCTCAAGCCGTGCCTGCTTGAACTGGGCGGCAAGGCTCCGCTGATCGTGCTGGATGATGCAGACCTTGATGAAGCGGTGAAGGCTGCTGCCTTTGGCGCCTTCATGAACCAGGGCCAGATCTGCATGAGCACCGAGCGGATCATCGTGGTCGAAGCCGTGGCCAATGAATTCGCGGCCAAATTCAAGGCCAAGGTTGCCAGCATGGCTGTGGGCGATCCGCGCGAGGGCACTACGCCGCTGGGCGCGGTGGTCGATGCCAAGACTGTGGCGCATTGCCAGAGCCTGATCGAAGACGCGCTGGCCAAGGGCGCTGAACTGCTTACCGGCGGCGAAACCACACAGAACGTGCTGATGCCCGCACATGTCGTCAACGGCGTGACGCAGGACATGAAACTGTTCCGCGATGAAAGCTTCGGCCCGGTGGTCGGCGTGATCAAGGCGCTTGATGAGGCCCATGCCATCGAATTGGCCAACGACACCGAGTACGGCCTGTCTGCCGCTGTGTTCACCCGTGATACTGCGCGCGGCCTGCGCGTTGCCCGCCAGATCAAGTCCGGCATCTGCCACGTGAACGGCCCGACCGTGCACGACGAAGCGCAGATGCCCTTCGGTGGCGTTGGTGCCTCTGGCTATGGCCGCTTTGGCGGCAAGGCCGGGATCGACAGCTTCACCGAACTGCGGTGGATCACGATGGAAACGCAGCCGGGGCATTTCCCGATCTGATCGAACAAAGCCCAAATCGAATTCAAGACTATCCCGAAGGACTTAAAATGACCGAACAAAAGATCGAGCGCGCGGAAGAAGATACCGTAGCCTTCACCGTTGAAAACGGCATCGCCTGGGTGAAGTTCAACCGCCCCGAAAAGCGTAACTGCATGAGCCCGAAGCTGAACCGCCAGATGGGCAAGGTCATTACTGATCTGGAATTCCGCGATGACGTGAAGGTGCTCGTGCTTTCGGGTGAGGGCGATGCGTGGTCGGCCGGCATGGATCTGAAGGAATACTTCCGCGAAACTGAGGCTGAAGGTCTTGGCGCGATCCGCAAGGCACAGCGTGAAGCTTACTCCTGGTGGGGCCGCCTGCGCTGGTACGAAAAGCCCACGATCGCCATGATCAACGGCTGGTGCTTTGGTGGTGGCTATGGCCCGCTGTTCGCCTGCGACATCGCGATTGCTGCGGAAGACGCGCAGTTTGGCCTTTCGGAGATCAACTGGGGCATCCTGCCCGGCGGCGGCGCATCAAAGGTTGTTGCAGACCTGATGCCTCTGCGTAAGGCTGTCTATCATGCGATGATGGGTGAAAACCTGACTGGCAAACAGGCCGAAGCGCAGGGTCTTGTTACCGAGGCTGTGCCTGCGGAGCGTTTGAAGGCCCGCGTGCTCGAAATCGCAGAAGCGCTGAGCAAGAAGGATGGCCATGCGCTGCGTGCCACCAAGTGGGCTGTGCGCCGCATGACCGAAATGACCTATGATAACGCCGAAGACTATCTGATCCGCGCACAGGAAGCGCTGCACAACTTCGGCGGTGTTGAAGCGCGCAAGGAAGCCACGCGTCAGTTCCTTGACGAAAAGAGCTTCAAGCCGGGTCTTGGCACGTTCGATACGAGCAAGATCAAGCGCTGATCGTTCGGAGCGCTTGAATTTGAAATGCCCCGGTCGCCTCTGCGGCCGGGGTTTTTCGTGCGAAAGGCTGTAGCCTTGGACGGGGCGCTGGTTAGGGTAAGCAGTTCCTGCCAGCGCGAAAGAAGCAAGCCTTGTCCAATCGTTACGACGCCCTGATCATCGGAGGCGGCCACAACGGCCTAACCTGCGCATTTTACCTTGCCCGCGCCGGGATGCGGGTGCGTGTGCTGGAACGGCGGCATGTGGTGGGCGGTGCGGCAGTTACAGAAGAGTTCCACCCCGGATTTCGCAATTCGACTGCCAGCTACACGGTCAGCCTTTTACAGCCGCAGGTCATCAACGACATGCGGCTGCACGATCACGGCTATCGTGTGGTTGAGCGGAAGCTTTCGAATTTTCTCCCCTTTGCGGACAGTTATGTGAAGATCGGTGGCGGCGAAGGCCGTACACAGTCGGCGTTCGCGCGTTTCTCGTCGGCCGATGCCGAGGCTTATCCGCGTTATGATGCAGCATTGGCGCGTTTGGCGGGTGTGCTGCGTGAACTGGCCTTGCAAACGCCGCCGAATGTGGGTGGCGGGCTTGTCGCATTGCAGGCAGCGGCGCGGCAGGGTTGGCCAATTGCCAAACTCGATGCAGCCACGCAGCGCGATCTGCTGGAGATATTCACGCGATCCGCACGGGAGTTTCTGGACGGCTGGTTCACCGATGATCGGGTGAAGTCCGCCTTTGCGTTTGACGCCGTGGTGGGGAATTTCGCGGGCGTGTCTACGCCGGGCTCCGCCTATGTGCTGCTGCACCACGTCTTTGGCGAAGTGAGCGGCAAAGCGGGAGCATGGGGGCACGCGATTGGCGGCATGGGCGCGATCACGCAAGCGATGGCCAGCGCTTGCGTTGGCGCGGGTGTAGAGATCAGCCTCGAAACGCCAGTAGCAAAGGTGCTCGTCGACAAAGGCAAGGCTGCCGGTGTGCGTCTGGGAAGCGGGGAGGAACTTTATGCGCCGATCGTCGCCGCGAATGTCGGTCCGGCGCTGCTCTATAGGCAGTTGGTGGATGAGAGCGATCTCGATGCCGATTTCCGGAAACGCATGGCAGGGTTCAAGACCGGCTCCGGCACGTTCCGCATGAACGTGGCGCTGTCAGAACTACCTGATTTTAGCGTGTTACCGGGGAAAGTTCTGGCAGAGCATCATACAGCGGGCATCGTGATCGCGCCGGGGATGGATTACATGGACAGCGCGTTCGACGATGCCAAAGCCTATGGCTGGTCGCGTCAGCCCATCGTTGAAATGCTGATCCCTTCAACTCTGGACGATAGCCTCGCCCCGCCGGGATGCCACGTGGCCAGCCTGTTCTGCCAGCAGTTCGCGCCTGAATTGCCCGATGGCCGGTCGTGGGATGAATGCCGTGAGGACGTTGCGGATCTGATCATCGATACCGTCACTGCCCATGCACCCAATTTCAAGGCCAGCGTTGTTGCGCGGCAAATCCATTCGCCGCTCGATCTTGAGCGCAAGTTCGGGTTGGTCGGCGGAGACATCTTCCACGGGCGAATGAGCCTTGACCAGTTGTGGTCGGCCCGTCCGGTGCTTGGGCACGGCGATTACCGCGCGCCGATCCGTGGGTTGTACATGTGCGGATCGGGCACTCATCCCGGCGGCGGGGTGACGGGTGCGCCGGGGCACAATGCAGCGCGCGAGATACTGCGCGACCGGTCGGTGTTGTGGAAAATCCTGCATCGTGGGTGAGGGCGCGTGGCCCCCACCCGGATGCGATCAAGCGATAACGTCGGCCACCGGCGTGTATTCATAGCCCAGTTCGCGGGCGACGGCTTCGTAAGTCACCTTGCCTTCATGGACGTTGAGGCCTGCAGCAAGGTGTGCGTCGGCCTTCAGTGCAGCCTTCCAGCCCATGTTTGCGATGCGCAGAGCGTGGGGCAGGGTGACGTTGTTCAGCGCATATGTGCTGGTGCGCGCCACGGCGCCGGGCATGTTGGCTACGCAATAATGGACAATGCCATCAACCACATAAGTCGGCTCTGCATGGGTTGTGGCCTTGCTCGTCTCAAAGCAGCCGCCCTGATCGATGGCAACGTCAACCAGCACTGCGCCGGGCTTCATGGTTGAGAGCATGTCACGCGTGACCAGCTTGGGAGCTGCGGCTCCGGGGATCAGAACAGCACCGATCACAAGGTCAGCCTCGGCCACCAGCGCAGCCAGCGCGGACTTGCCCGAAAACAGCGTGCGGGCGCGGCCTTCAAAGTGGTTGTCGAGGCGTTCGAGCACATCGGGATCGCGGTCAAGGATGGTGACGTCCGCGCCGAGGCCGACAGCCATCTGCGCAGCATTCACGCCGACCACGCCGCCGCCGATGACCACGACCTTGCCCGGCAGAACGCCCGGAACGCCGCCCAGCAACACGCCACGGCCGCCATTGGCCTTTTCGAGTGCAGTGGCACCTGCCTGAATGGCCATGCGGCCTGCAACCTGGCTCATTGGCTTGAGCAAAGGCAGGGCATTGCCTGCGCCTGTCACGGTTTCATAAGCGATCGCGGTGACGCCGGACTTGACGAGATCGGCGGTCTGTTCGGGGTCGGGCGCGAGGTGGAGGTAGGTGTAGAGGATCTGGCCCTTGCGCAGCATCGCACGCTCCACGGCCTGCGGTTCCTTGACCTTGACGATCATTTCGCAGCCATCGAACAGCGTCTTTGCGTCGGCCTTGATCGAGGCTCCGGCGGCTTCATAGTCGGCATCAGTGGCGCCGATGCCGTTGCCCGCGCCGGTTTCAACCCAGACTTCGTGGCCGTTGGCAACCAGTTCGCGCGCGCTTTCTGGCGTGAGGCCGACGCGATATTCGTGGTTCTTGATCTCTTTGACGGTGCCGACGCGCATGACGATTTCCCTCTGAGTTGGGCCTTATGGCCTTCAAACGGGAAACTACCGCGAAATATCCGGCATTTCTTGCCTATTTGGCCCATTGTGTAGCGTGTTCGTGGTGATATTATCTGGAATATAGATAATTTGCGGGATAATTTTGCATGGACCGGGCCGACATCGCCCTGCTTGAAGCGCTACAGGCCGACTCAGCGCTTTCAATTGCAGAAGGTCGCTCTATCGTCATCGGCGTGCCATCGACGGGTCAAGGCGTTGGAGCAGGCCGGCGTGATTGCCGGCTATGGTGCGCGGCTGGAGCCTCGACTGCTGGGGCTGACGGTAGAGGTCTTCGTGGAAATCACACTGACCGGGCAAAGCCGCGAGGTCATGGACCGGTTCGAACAGGCTGTGGGGGATTTTGATGACATTCTCGAATGCCACCTGATGTCCGGTTCCGCCGACTACCTTTTGCGCGTGGCGGCCCGCGATCTTGACCAGTATGACAGCATCCACCGCGAATGCCTGGCCCGCTTGCCCGGCGTTTCATCGATGCGATCAAGCTTTTCACTGCGCCGGATCAAGCAGATGCGGGGCTATCCGGTACGGACGGCGCGAGGCCTTTGATCTGGTCGGTGGTGATTGTCCTCACCAGCGTGCAGAATGAATGGACCGCAATGCGTTCGATCTCGGGCATACGAGGTTCAAACGGCTTTTCGTGCCCGGCAAAGACCGTCATGCCCTCCATCGAAGCTGAGATGAACAGCGCGATGATTTCGCGTTCTTGCGCGCCAAGATCCGGGCGCATTTCCGCGATGATGTCGTTCAACGGCGCGCGTGCGCGAACATAGAGTTCCTGTACGCGTTCCAGCACGAAGGGGTCGTGGTTCGCAAGGCTCCACAGTTCCGGGAAAAACCGGGTCGTTTTCTTGGAACGGATATCATCCAGAACCAGCGTGCAGATACGGCCAAGGCGCTCTTCAGGTGGCACTCCAGGCATGTGAACGATGGCTTCGAATTCGGCTTCGTAGGCGCGGATGACGGCATCTGTGAGTTCGCGAACGAGGTTTTCCCGGCTGCGGTAATGGTAGGTCAGGTTGCCAAATTTCATGCCGCAGACTGCCGCGACTCGGCGCATGGACATGGCACGATAGCCCTCTTCGATCAGGATCGAGAGGGCGGTACGCAAGATCAACTCGCGCGTCTCATGCCCCTTCAAATAACCGCCTTCACGCTCAGGCATGATCATGTCGGTAACCGTAATGGGTATACTATCTCTTTGAAGCATAATTAAAAAATGTCCCCCTAGACGCATCTGTCACAGTATCAGAAAACCTGTCATACGAAAAATTTAGGTCACTTGACAGATTTGTTGTGTTTTTGAGACTATCGACATGCAGCCGGAGCACAGACCCGGCCGGTCATGGAGTGCTTGCATGAGGTGGTTTGCGTTTGCTCTGGCCCTTTCGTCTTCAAGTGCTGCCGTGCTTGCGGCTCCTGCTGTCAAGACACCATTTCCGGTGGCCTTGCCCGACGAAGCCATTCCCGCTGTCGAAAAGTTGCCCGCACAGTGGCCGGCGGACTGGGTGCTGATCCACGATTTCCATTTCAGTTCTCTCCTCGATGGGCGGGTCATGCTCGTCGATACCGGCTCGGTTGAACGCCCGGTGCGGGGAATGATCCGCGCGGCGCAGTTCGCCAACATGCTTGTCTCTCCAATGCGGGGTGAAGTCCTCACCGCCGAAACATTCTACTCCCGGCTCACGCAAGGTGAACGAACGGACGTAGTTAGCATCTGGGATATGGCTACGCTCCTGCCCAAAGGTGAAATTGTGATGCCCGGCGGAAAACGCCAACAATCAGTTACTTACCCGCAGGTGTTCCAGTTCACCAATGCTGAAAAATGGGCGTTGGTTGCAAACTTCACGCCTGCGCAGTCTGTCAGCGTGCTTGATCTTGATGCGCGCAAGGTGATTGCCGAGATTGATCTTCCGGGATGCGCGCAACTCTACCCCACTGGCGCGCGCGGGTTTTCCAGCTTCTGCGCGGATGGATCGCTGCTGAGCGTAAAACTCGGGCCGGACGGGCAGGCGGTGTCCTCGAAAACAGTCGAGAACATCCACGATATCGACAGCCAGCCCCTGTTCGGCACGCCTGCATGGCAGGGACAGACCGCGTGGTTCGTCAGCTATCATGGCCGCATTCAGGGTTTCGATTTCTCTGGCGATGTCGGCAAGGCGCTTCCCGGTGCGTTTGAACTCGGCACGGCTGAGGGCGCGGCCCCCGAATGGCGGCCCGGCGGGTGGCAGGTGATTGCCACCGACACAGCGGGCAAGCTCTATGTGCTGATGAGCCCCAATGGCCGCGAAGGCAGCCACAAGGACGGCGGCACCGAAGTATGGGTGGCAGACCCTGCAACCAAGACGCGCGTGACCCGGATTGCCTTGCGCGGTGTCGCCACCGCAATCGGGCTAACCAAGGAAGCCAAACCCCAACTGATCGTCGCCCGCGCCGATGGCGAGATCGATGTCCACGATGCTGCCAGCGGGGCTTTCGTGCGCTCGCTGGGCAAGGCAGGCGGCGACAATCCCATCCTGATCACGGCGCCTTGAGATGACGGCGCTCACACTCTTCCTGGCGCTGCTGCTGGCGGGGTCTGCCGCACACAAAGCGCTGTCGCGTGACCGGATGGTCGCGGCGGCAGCCCGGCTGACCGGGCTCTATCGCCAAGGCCAACTGGTGCTGATTGCAGCGGGATGCCTTGAACTTGCCGCCGCCACAGCGCTCCTGATCCCCGTGCTGCGCCCCACCGGAGCGTTGATCGCTGCGGGTGTATGGCTGGGCTATGCCTTGGCCTTGCTGCGTCTACGCGGGCAAACGCTTGATTGCGGGTGCGATCTGGTGGCGCGGGAAAAGCCGGTCGGGCGAGCGCAGATTCTTCGGCCTGCGGCGCTTTCGCTGCTCGCCTTGATCCTGTCGCTTTTGCCTGCCGATCCGTCCTTCGCGCTCGATGCTCCGTTTGCCGCCGCCGCCATGCTGGCGCTCTACCTTGGCGCTTCGGAACTCCTTGCCATTCCCCATCCTCGCTGGAGGAATTCGTGATGCTGACTTCGCAGATACTGTTGTGGACGGTCGTGATCGTTCAGGGACTGCTCATCGCAGCGCTCGCCCGTCAGGTCGGCATCCTGCACGAACGTATCGCCCCTGCGGGCGCGCTGACCCTGCACCAGAAGGTGGACGTGGGCGAAGTTGCCAGCCCGATGACGGTGACCACCCTCGAAGGCGCGCCAATCGAAATCGGCGGCAAGCGTGAAGGCCGCAGCCAGCTTCTTTTTTTCGCCTCTCCTGATTGCCCGATGTGCAAATCGCTGCTCCCGGTCCTGCGCTCTGCCGCCAGTGCCGAGGCGGACTGGCTCGACGTTGTGGTGGCAGGCGATGGCTCCAAGGCTGAATACCAACAGATGCGCCAGATGCATGGGCTGGAAACTGTGCCGCTTGTTCTGTCCGAAGCGCTGGGCCGGGCTTTCGGCGTCTCCAAGCTTCCCTATGCAGTGCTGCTCGACGAAGCAGGCCGGGTCGCCTCGCTGGGCCTGATCAACAGCCGCGAACATCTCGAAAGCCTGTTCGAAGCCAAGGAGCGTGGCGTCGCCTCGATCCAGGATTTCCTCGCTCGCAAGAAGGGAGCCTGAGCCATGAGCGCATTGGATAAATGGACCGAACGCCTGACCCGCCGCGTGGCGCGCGGCACTTCCCGGCGCAGCACGTTGGCATGGCTCGGCGCTACGATCACCGGAGCGGCGGTCTTCCCTGTCCTCCCCGTTGCTCGCGCAGCCAGCGGATCACCGCATGGCGGGGGAGGGAGCCATGCTCCGATGACATCCGGCAATCCGCAGGACCCCGGCGATCAGGCAAGTTGCGATTACTGGCGTTATTGCGCAATCGATGGCTTTCTTTGCTCCTGCTGCGGCGGCTCTGTCAGCACGTGCCCACCCGGCACCGAAATGTCGCCTATCACATGGGTAGGCACCTGCACCAACCCTGCAGACAAGCGCGCTTATGTGATCAGCTATAACGATTGCTGCGGCGTTTCCTCGTGCGGCCAGTGCCTGTGCAACCGCAACGAAGGTGACCGCCCGCAAGTGCGCCCGCAATCGAACAACGACTACAACTGGTGCCTCGGAACCGAAAGCAGCATCTACAACTGCTCCACTGCCGTGATTATCGGCGTGGCATCGGAGTAGTGAACCGGATGTTGCCTCTTGCCGCTGCTGCCGCTGCCGTTCTGGCGGCAGGCGTGGCTGCGGGAGCCAACGAAAGCATGATGCGCGGCGTGCCCGATCCGAAGCAGGCTCGCATCGACTACATGCTCAAGTGCCAAGGCTGCCACCGCCCCGATGGCGGAGGCGACGACCGCTCAAACCCGCCGATGAAGCACGTGGTCGCGCAGTTCCTCGGCGTGCCGGGAGGACGCGAGTTCCTTGGCCGCGTGCCCGGCGTCTCGACTGTCGATCTCGATAATGTCCGACTGGCGAACCTCGTCAACTGGACCCTCTACACTTTTGATGCGGCGCACATGCCGTCTGACTTCCGGCCCTACACCCCGGAAGAGATCGGGCAATTGCGCCGCCACCCCCTGCGGCTGGAACGCGCCGATATGAGAGCGCGGCTGGTGGCAGGGTTCGCGCAGGAAAGAACAGAAACGCAAACACCCTGATTGGGAGGCAATGATGAGGGAACGTCTTTACCGTGGAATCGCGCTGGCAGGGGTCGCCGCCGCATCCATCTTCACCGCAGCACCGGCCTTTGCGCAGGATGCACAAGCCGAAAGCGCCTTTGCTGACGGCGAAATCGTCGTCACCGCCACCAAGCGCGCAGAAAGTCTGCAATCGGTGCCAATCTCTGTCTCGGCCATCGGCGGCGATACTTTGGCAAAGGCACGCGTGAACAGCGTCGACAGCCTTGTCACGAAAGTCGCCAACCTCCAGTTGACCTCTATCGTCGGGGACAACACGCCGATCTTCAGCCTTCGCGGCGTGTCGATGTCGGACTACAGCCTCAACCAATCCAGCCCGGTGGCGACTTATTACGACGAAGTCTACAAGGGCAACTTCGCTTTCCTAGGCGTTGCGATGTATGATCTGGAGCGTGTGGAAGTGCTGCGCGGCCCACAAGGCACACTCTATGGCAAGAACACCACCGGCGGTGCGGTCAACATCATTGCGGCCCCGGCCAAGCTGGGCGAAACCAGCGGCTATGCCAACGCAGGCTACGGCAACTACAACCGCATCGACCTCAACGGCGCCATCAACGTGCCATTGGGTGAGAAGGCGGCGCTGCGCATCGCGGGCACTTATGCCAAGGCCGATGGCTGGTTCAAGAACGTCATCCCCGGCAAGCCCGACCTTGCTTCGACCGATGAATACGCCATCCGCGCCACGCTGAACGTGGAAGCGAGCGAAACGGTGCGCTTCGTGCTGCGCGCCTCGACCAGTTTCCAGAACCCCTACAACTACGGCATTTATGCCCAGCCCGAAGCGACCAACCGCCCGGGCCTCGGCGAACGCGAAATCGCCTCGAACATCGACGAAAAGCGCCGCGCCCGGACCTATTCGGTCGCGCTGACCAGCACGTTCGACGTGTCTGATGCGCTCACCATCACCAGCATCACCGCGTGGGACAAGGGCAACCTGTCGTTCTACGAAGACACCGACGGCACTGCAGGCGAACTGCTGGAAATCCCCTATCGTGACCGCGCCACCCAGTTCTCGCAGGACCTGCGCCTCACCAGCGACACCGGTGGGCCATTCGATTTCATCCTCGGCGCATTTTACCACCGCGAAAAGGTCTACAATCAGACCACGTTCGAGATCGGCAAGGACATCGATTCCGATGGCCTTCCCGGCATCACGGCCAACGATTGCGCGGTGGGGCTTCCGCTGGGCTGCCTGTTCCGCAACCAGTTCGATCAGGTGAAGAACAGCTACGCGCTCTATTCCGACCTGAAGTACGACCTCACCGAAGCGCTCACCCTCCGCGGCGGTTTGCGCTTTACGCACGATACCGGCCGCCAGACGGACTTTTCCTCCGATGCGCTGGGCGTGGATGGCACGCTGATTGCCAACCTTATCCCGATTTCGGCGCTGCGCTATTCGCAGGATAACCTTTCAGGCAAAATCGGCCTCGATTACAAGTTGGCCGATGGCAACCTGCTCTACGCCAGCGTCAGCCGTGGCTACCGCGCACCAAGCTTCAACGCGCAGGCCTTCTTCGATCCATCGGAACTGTCCATCGCACGGCCCGAAGAAGTCACCAGCTACGAAGCTGGCGTCAAGACGCAGTTCATGGATCGCAAGATCACGCTGAATGTCTCGGGCTTCTACTATGATTACAAGAACCAGCAGTTCATCAACGTCGACCCGACCAGCGCCGCACAGACCCTTCTCAACATCCCCAAATCGCGCATCTTCGGCGGTGAGGCTGAACTGACGATCCGCGCCAGCGACGCCTTCACGATTCACTCCGGCCTGGGACTACTCTCCACCAAGATCCAGCGCGGCACGGTGAGCGGCAACAACGTATCGGGCAATCGCCTGTCCAATGCGCCAAGCCTCACCTTCAATACCACTGTCGACCTGACGCTGTTCGATGGTGACATGGGCAAGCTTTCACTCCACCCGGACATCGCCTACCAGTCCAGCCAGTTCTTCGAAGTGCTGAACGTGCCCCGGCTGGAGCAATCGGCCTATGCCATCGTCGGCGGCCATATCGATTGGGAAAGCGCGGACGGGCGGTTTAACGCGTCGGTCTGGGGCAAGAACCTGACCGACAAGTTCTTCTTCACCTCGCGCGTCGATCTGCTGGCCGGGTTCGGTTTTGATTACAACCACATCGGCAACCCGCGCATGTATGGCGTAAGTGTCGGCGTGAAATTCTGATAACGTGAACCACAAGGCTCCTTGAAGAGCCGGGAGAGGACAATGACTGACTACAAGCTGCTGATCGGCGGCCAGCTCGTCGATGGTGACATGACGATGGACGTGATCAACCCGGCCACGGGTGCGCCGTTCTGCACGGTGCCCCGTGCCAGCGCTGCGCAGGCCGATGCCGCCATTGCGGCGGCAAAGGCTGCGGTGCCGGGCTGGGCTGCGGTGCCCTGGGCAGACCGTCAGGCAAAGCTCGTCGCGCTGGCCGACGCTATCGCCGCCCGCAAGGACGAGATTGCTCGTGCGTTGACCATGGAACAGGGCAAACCGCTGGCCGAGGCCATGGGCGAACTCGCGTGGACAGATGGCTATTTGCGCCACTATGCCACGCTGGAACTGCCCGAACGGGTAATTCAGGACGACGCGGCCGGGTATATCGCGGTCAAGCATCGGCCGCTCGGTGTGGTTGTCGGCATCATTGCATGGAACTTCCCGCTGCTCGTCGCCTGCTGGAAGATCGGGCCTGCGGTGCTGGCGGGCAACGCCATTGTGCTGAAGCCGGCGCCAACCACTCCGGTCTGTGCGCTGATCCTGGGCGAGATCTGTCGCGAGGTGTTCCCTGCGGGCGTGGTCAATGTCATCACCGATGCCAATGACCTTGGCCCTCATCTGACGGCCCATCCCGATGTCGCCAAGGTCGGCTTCACCGGCTCCACCGCCACCGGCAAGCGTATAGCCGCCAGCGGTGCAGACACGCTCAAGCGCGTGACGCTCGAACTCGGGGGCAATGATCCGGCCATCGTGCTCGAAGACGTCGACGTGCGCGAAACCGCGCAGGCCATCTTCGGCAATGCCTTCCTCAACAACGGGCAGGTCTGCCTTGCGATCAAGCGCGCCTATGTCCACGCCGATATCTATGACGCAATGTGTGGCGAACTGGCGCGCCTTGCCGAAGCGGCCGTGGTCGATGACGGTCTGCAGCAGGGCACCCAGATCGGCCCGATCCAGAACGCGATGCAGTTCGAAAAGGTGAAGGGTTTCCTCGATTCCGCCCGTGCCGAAGGCACTGTGGTGGCAGGCGGCGAGGTGATGGAGCGCGCCGGATACTTCATCCGCCCCACCATCGTGCGCGATGTGACCGATGGTGATCGCATCGTGGATGAGGAGCAGTTCGGCCCGATCCTGCCGCTGATCAAGTTCGACGATGTCGAGGATGTCATCGCCCGTGCCAACGCCAGCGAATACGGTCTGGGTGGCTCGGTCTGGTCAAGGGATGTGGGCCGGGCCGCAGATATTGCCGCGCGCATTGAAAGCGGGCAAGTCTGGGTGAACCAGCATATCGCCATCGGCCCGCACATCCCTATGGCCGGTTTCAAGAACAGTGGCCTTGGCGTCGAGCAATCGGTCGAAGGCCTTGCCGAATACACGCAGACGCAAGTGGTGAATATCAAGCGATGACGCAGCTTTCCTATGCCAAAGGCGCGGTTGACGAACCGCTGCTGGAAAAAACCATCGGACAGGCGCTGCGCGACGCCGCAGTGCTGTGGGGCGATGACTTGGCTCTCGCCTCGCGTCATCAGGGTATCCGCTGGACCTGGACTGAACTTGATGCCGAAGTGGATCGCGTTGCCAGCGGCCTGCTGGATCGTGGCGTGGCCAAAGGCGACCGTGTCGGCATCTGGGCACCAAACTGCGCGGAATGGACCGTGCTCCAATTCGCCACCGCACGCATCGGTGCAGTGCTTGTCACCATCAACCCGGCCTATCGCACCAGCGAAGTCGAATACGCGCTGAACAAGGTCGGCTGCACATTCCTTGTCACTGCCGCCCGCTTCAAGACGAGCGATTACATCGCAATGCTGCGCGAACTGGGGTCGGAAAAACTGCCGATGCTGCGCAACATCGTGGTGCTTGGCGGTGAAGCGCAGGAAGGCTTCGAGCCGTGGGAAGACCTGCGCGCACAACCCGATGCCGCACGGCTTGCGGCGGTGGACGCCACACTCGATCCCCACGATCCGATCAACATCCAGTTCACCAGCGGCACCACCGGATTCCCGAAGGGCGCGACGCTCACCCATCGCAACATCTTGAACAACGGCCATTTCACCGCCTGCACGGTCAAGTTCACGCACAAGGACCGCATCTGCATTCCGGTCCCGCTCTACCACTGCTTCGGCATGGTATTGGGCAACCTTGCCGCGCTCGCCAGCGGTGCCGCCATGGTCTATCCGAGCGAGGCCTATGATCCCAAACTGGCGCTCGAAGCTGTGCAGGCCGAAGGCTGCACTGCGCTATATGGCGTGCCGACGATGTTCATCACCATCCTCGCCCAGCCCGATCTTGCAGACTACAACGTCAGCACGCTGCGAACCGGCATCATGGCCGGATCGCCGTGCCCGGTTTCCACGATGCAGCAGGTGATGGACCGTCTGAACATGACGCAGGTGACCATCGGCTACGGCATGACCGAAACCAGCCCGCTCACCACCCAGACCGCCACCGACGATCCGATCGAAGAGCGCGTTGGCACAGTCGGCCGTGTTCATCCCCATGCCGAAGCAAAAGTCGTCGGCCTGAATGGTGAAACGCTGCCCATCGGCGAACAGGGCGAATATTGCTCGCGCGGCTATGCCGTCATGCTCGGTTACTGGGACGATCCGACCAAGACCGCCGAAGCCATCGACGAAGAGGGCTGGATGCATTCGGGTGACCTCGCCACGATGGACAAGAACGGCTACATCCGCATCACCGGCCGCATCAAGGACATGATCATCCGCGGCGGCGAGAACATCTACCCGCGCGAGATCGAGGAGTTCCTGCTCACCCACCCGGCGGTGCAGGATGCGCAGGTCTTCGGTGTGGCCGACGAGAAATACGGTGAGGAAGTCTGCGCATGGCTGATCGCGCGGGCAGGGCAGGGCCTTACCGCAGATGATGTGCTGGCCCACTGTAAAGGCCGCATCGCGCACTACAAGGTGCCGCGCCATGTGCGGATCGTCGAGGCTTTCGCGATGACCGTCACTGGCAAGGCTCAGAAGTTCGAAATGCGCAAGATGATGGAAGCTGAACTCGTGCGTTAAGGATTTGTGCGTAGTCCCTTGGTAAGCAAATGCTTGCTCAGTGTGGTTAACACGGGCTCAATTGAATTTGAGTTGGGGGACTAAAACAATGTCGCGCTCCGCATCCATCATGCTCGCCGCCGCGCTTGCCGCCGTTCCCACGCAGGTACTGGCCGAAGGTGTCGTCTCCTCGCAAGCCGATTGGCGTCTGGCAGAGGCAGGCAGCACTGCGCTGGTTTCCGCTGGAAAGCAGCAGTCGGGCGCCATGCTCGGCGTGCAGTGCGATCCCAACGACATGCGTGGACGTCGGCTGATCTTCGGTGCCTATCGCAACGAGGACGGCTCCGGCTTGCTGAGGGCGCTGACCACCACGCGACCCAAGGTCATCAATATCTCGGTCGAATCCCAGTCCGCTTGGGCAGAATTCGGCGTCGCGCTCGAAGGCAAAGGCCAACTCAGCCAGACCGGCGTGGCGGATTATATCGCGGGCTATCTCTCGGCAGAGCAATACGCCCTTATCCGCAACGCCCGCTCGGTCACGATCAAGGTTGGCGAAAAGGTCTTCTGGTTCACCGGCAATGGCTCGCTTTCCGCCACCAATTCGCTGGTATGCGGCGGTGCTTCGCCGATCCGCGCCAGCCGTATGGCGGTGGAAAGCGCCAGCCGTCCCAAGCCGCCACAAAAGCAGCTATTGCAATCACGCTGGGTCTTTGCGCCCGGCCTGCTCACGCCCGATCCGGCGCGCGGCAGCTATCAGGCATTCTCCTCGGTTTCCGGCTTCCCCGGCAACGAACTGGCCAGCTTCAACTTCGAAGTCACCTGCCGCGCCGGGCAACTACACGCCATGTTCCGCAACGGCTCAGTCCACGCCAGCGTCAAGGACGCCGCTGCGCAGAATGCCACTGCGTTCATGAAATCGGTCAATGGCCCCGCCAACACGGCAGAAGTCTATGCCGATGGCAAAATGCTCGCTCGTTTCCCGGTCGAACCCGGCAAGGATGGTAAGGGGCACCCGCTCTCGGCCAAGGAATTGCAGGCGATGATGAAGTTCGATCAGATCGTCGTCGCCGGTCAGACCACCACGGTGGAGTTCGGCGGCAAGGAAGGCCCCTCCAGCATCCTCGCGCTGGCGCAGGCCTGTGGTGCCTCGAAGCGGAGTTAGAGCGCTTTCCGACCAATCTGGCTCACCGTGACGGAGCAGATTTTGGCCGAGTGCAAGGATTGAGGAGGGAGCCATGCCATCGCATAGTGACCGACGAAAGACGCAGCAATCGGCCAAAAGGGGCCCGCCCCGGAGGGGTTGACGCAGGAAGCCCCTCGGACAGCGTTGCCTTGCTTGGACGGGCAACCAGCCCGCCCTGCGCAAGGCGCCTTGCCGAGAGGCTTCCTGCGTCAATCACGCTGAGCCAGATTGGTCGGAAAGCGCTCTAAGTCGCCGGGGCAACCTTGGCAAAGCGCGCCAGATCGCGCGGAGCCAGTTGCAAAGTGCGGTTGTTCTGCACAGAAACGGTGAGCGCGTAGAACGCGCGCGCATCGCTTTCGGTGAGGCCCATGTCGCGATAGTAACGCTCATAGGCGGCGCGAGCTGGATCATCGGCCCGTGCCGCACTCGCATCGCGCCCATCTGCCGAAAGCCACGAATGCACTGCAAAGCGCGCATCCGCTGCCGCCTTGCGTGTTGAACCGGCAAGGAAAATATCCACAGCACCTGATCGGACCGAAGCCCCCGCTGGCGCAACCGTCGTGATACCACGCTGGCGGATCATCCGCCCCAGCCGCAGATTGGCGATGTCGTCGCTTGTCCCCGCACAATCGATCAGTTCCAGTGAACGGATCGCCGGATAGGCCTCAACCATGGCAAGGAACGCTGCCGGAGAACCGCCATCAGTAACCCCCACCAGCCGCGCCTTGTCAGCTGAAATCACCACAAAAGGCCCAAAGCGCATCTGCTTGGCAGCAACCGGAGCCTTTGCAGGCACGGTCACCGGAGCCACCAGCGCAAGGCTGGCAAACGCAAACAGGGTGGCGGCGCGGATCGTCATGCCACCATATGGTCACGCCCCGCTTAGCACCAACCCAAGAAACGAGGTTAAGTCCGCACTAACACTTAGGCCCGTTTCAGATCATTTGTTCGGGCCGGACCAGCCGCTCAAACATGGTCTCATCCACCAAACCCAGCGCCAAAGCCGCTTCGCGCAGGCTCAGATCATGCTCATGTGCGTGCTTGGCAATCTTTGCCGCATTGTCATACCCGATCTCCGGGGCAAGCGCGGTCACGAGCATCAGCGAACGCTCAACCAGTTCCCCGATCCGCCGCCGGTTCGGTTCGATTCCTTCGACACAGCGCGTCGCAAAGCTAAGCATTCCGACCGACAGCAGATGGATTGACCGAAGCACTGCAGCACCGATCATCGGCTTGAAAACATTGAGTTCCAGATGCCCCTGCATCCCCCCCACGGTCACTGCCTGATGATTGCCGATCACTTGCGCAGCCACCATCGTCAGCATCTCGGCCTGCGTCGGGTTCACCTTGCCCGGCATGATCGAACTGCCCGGTTCGTTGGCCGGAAGCTCCAGTTCGCCAAGGCCTGAGCGCGGGCCTGAGCCGAGCAGACGGATGTCGTTGGCGATCTTGGTCAGCGCCACCGCCAGCGTCGAAAGCGTGCCCGAAAGCTGCACAAGCGGATCGTTGGAGGCGAGGGCTTCAAACTTGTTGGGCGCCGTCACGAAGGGCAAGCCGGTCAGTTCCGCAACTTGCGCCGCTACCTCTTCCGCAAAGCCTTCGGGCGCGTTCAACCCCGTACCAACGGCGGTTCCCCCCTGCGCAAGTGCGTGTAGGTGCATCTCGGTGCTCTTCAGAAACGCATCTACATTCGCCAACTGCTGGGCATAGCCGGAGAACTCCTGCCCCAGTGTCAGCGGCGTCGCGTCCTGCAAATGCGTGCGCCCGATCTTCACCAGATCCTTCCAAGCCAGCGCCGCACCCGCAAGGCTCCCCCGTAACCGCCCCAAGGCTGGGTAAAGGTCCCGGTGCAGGGCAGTCACCGCAGCAACGTGCAGCGCCGTGGGGAAGGTGTCGTTCGAAGATTGCCCCATGTTCACATGATCGTTGGGATGCACGGGGATCTTGCTGCCACGTTGGCCCGTCAGCATCTCGTTGGCGCGGCCCGCGATGACTTCGTTGGCGTTCATGTTGGACTGCGTGCCGCTGCCGGTCTGCCAGATCACCAGCGGAAACTGATCATCCAGCTTGCCTGCCACCACTTCTGCCGCAGCTGCCTCAATCGCATCGGCAAGGTCGGGCGCTAGGTCATGACGCCGGTTCACCCGCGCTGCCGCCTGTTTCACAACGGCCAATGCACGCACGATACCGATGGGCATCTGCTCCATCGCGCCGAACGGAAAATTTTCTATGCTCCGCTGTGTCTGCGCACCCCAATAGGCGCCGGCAGGGACATGAACAGCCCCCAGACTATCGGTTTCGCTGCGAAATTCAGTCATGTGCGGTCCAGTAGATGTTCAACAGTGTCGCTTGTTGTCGCCAGTTTGCCGTTTGGACCTTTGACTTCACGCTCCAATGCATCGCGCAATTTCTCGATCTCGTCTTCGGTCAGATGCTCGATCCCGACAAAGCCTATCCTTGCCTTGTCCACCGCGCGGATCAGTTCATCAAGTTTCGCCTGCATCGCTGCCGCATCACGGTTCTGGCTGTTCTGGATCAGGAAGACCATCAGGAATGTCACGATGGTCGTTCCGGTGTTTATCACCAGTTGCCAAGTGTCGCTCCATTGGAACAAGGGGCCGCTGACACCCCACGTTATGATGATCGCCATGGCTAACACAAAAGTGCCTGCCTGACCTGCCCAAAGCGAGACCCGGTTGGCGATACGCGTAAAGACTTGGTCCATATAGGCTCACTTCTTGGTTACGTGTTCCGGTTTGCCCTTCCGGCTGGTGGAAGCCATATCTTCAAGTTCCCTTTCCGTCATGGATTTCTCCATGGATCGCGAAGCGCCCTTAAGGTCCTTCTTGGGCGTATCACCGCGCTTGGCGGAAAGAGCAGCGCCAGCAGCCTTCTGCTGGGCGGCGGATTTGGCGGGCATCGCTTGGCTCCTCATGTCAGTCCGGTTGGTTAAACGCGGGCAAGGGGGCACTGTTCCGTGCCGACATATTGCAGATGCGTAAATTGGCGTAGCAATGAAGATTGGCCGCGCCGCTAGGCTGCCGGTTACAGGGGGAACCGATGATGAGGAGTAGCCGCGTGACCGGGCCAGCAATCGACAGGAGCCTGCCAGCCTGATGGCGCAAGCGCCCGCGCCATCATTGCGAGATTTGCTCGCGGCCGGCGATCCGGCCCGTGCGCTGGCTGCGGCAGGAGAAGCGCTCATCCGCAACCCCGCTGATGCCGACGCGGGCTTTGTTGCAGCGGTTGCTCTGGCCGAGGCGGGGCGCGTTGCTGATGCGCTGAAGGCTATCGGCGCTGTCGTGCGTGCCGTCCCCGGCAATGCGGAATACCTTGCCCAGCAGGCGCGCGTCCTGCTCATGGCCCGGCGTGAGGGTGAGGCGCTGGCAGCGGCACGCGCAGCGGTGGACGCCGCGCCTTCCGATCCGCTGGTGCTCGATACCATCGGTTGCGTCTTCGCCCGGCTCGGCGCGCATGACGAGGCGCTGCCGCTGTTCGAACACGCCGTGGCGGCGCAGCCTGATGCGGTGGAATACCGTTTCAACCTTGCCAGCACACTCGGCTTCTTTGGGCGGGTGAGCGACGCTGCAACCCAGTACGAGGCCATCATCGCGCGCGATCCGGCGCATGGCCGCGCGCACCTTGGCCTTGCCGGTTTGAAGCGCAAGGCCAGCCCCGAAGGCGTCGCCCGGATTGAGGCATCGCTGCCGCAGGCTGACGATCCGCTGGAGCAAGTTCGCCTGCACTATGCGGCGGCGGCGGCGCTGGAAGATTTGCGCGAACATGACCGCGCCTTTGCCCATCTGGCGCAAGGCAACGCCATTCACCGTGCGCGGTTGGGCTACAGGTTTGCCGATGACGAGGCTGTGTTCGACGCTGTACGCCGAGCCTTCGTCGGCCACTTGCCGCTACAGGCCGACAGCACGATTGAGGACGCGCCGTTGTTCGTGGTCGGCCTGCCACGCACCGGCACCACGCTGGTGGACCGGATCGTCTCGTCGCACCACGCGATTACCTCTGCCGGTGAACTTCAGGCAATGCCGCTGGCGGTGAAACAACTGGCGCAGACCGGTTCGCGCATGGTGCTGGATCCTGAAACGATCGGCGCGCTATCAGGTGCATCGGCGCAAGTGCTCGGTGAACTCTACCTTGGCAGGGCACGCCAGAACGCAGGTGCACAAAGCCCATTGTTTACCGACAAGTTCCCGCTTAATTTCCTCTACATAGGCTGGATTCTTCAGGCGTTTCCGAATGCCAAGGTGCTGTGCCTGCGGCGTGGTGCGATGGACAGCGTGTGGTCCAACTACAAGCATCTCTTCGCCATCGGTTCGCCCTACTATCGCTGGTCCTATGACCTTATGGACACGGCGCGCTATGTGCTGCTGTTCCAGCGGCTGATGGCCTTCTGGCGCCAGCGCTTTCCGGGGCGCATTCACGAAGTCACCTATGAATGGCTGGTGGCCGATCAGGAAGCCAACACGCGCAAGATGCTCGCCTATTGCGGTCTGGATTGGGACGCAGCCTGCCTCGATTTCCAGAACAACACCGCCGCCGTGGCCACACCCAGCGCGCAGCAAGTGCGCGAGCCGATCAACGCCCGCGCCGTGGGCCGCTGGCGCGCCTATGAAGCGCACCTTGGCGAAGTGATGGACTTTTTCACCGCCAACGGCATCCCGCTGGATTGATCCTGCGAGGCAAAAAAGGGGCCGCTGTTCCAATGGAACAGCGGCCTAGTCCTTCGCAGGAACGTGTTCGCAGCAACTCCCCCAGCCTTGCGCGATGCAGGCCGGGGATGGAGCCATCAGAACTTCTTGGTCATCTCAACGCCGATCTTGCGCGGGCTGAGCACAGCGTTGGAGTAGTAACGTGAGACCACGCCATCGTTGACGATGCGGCGCGAACGGTCGTTCGAGACCGAAACAACCGCGAACTTGTCAAAGATGTTGTCGGCATAGACGCGGAATTCGAGCGTCTCGTCGAGCGCATAGGCCACCGATGCACGGTGCGTAGTGTAAGCTGGCAGCACTTCACCGGCAGCGCGCGCGCCAACGCGGGTAAAGATGTCGCCCGTGTAGGTGGATGTCCAGCTCAGCGTCATGGTGTCTTCGCCGACCGTGAATTCGTAGTTCATGCCAATGGAACCCGAAACCTTGGTCGAACCCGGCAGACGGTCCCCCGGCAGCGCATCGAATTCACCGGTTCGGGTCTTGAGCAGGCCCGGCACTGTTTCTGTCAGATAGGCATCGGTGTAGGACCAGTTGCCCTGCACGCTGAAGCCATCGAAGGGCCGTGCGTTGAACGAGAATTCCACGCCTTTCGACACCGCCTTGCCGCCGTTCACAGTAATGCCGATGGCCCCGTTCTCGGTCAGACCGTCAAGCTGAATGCCTGACCAGTCGATGTGGAACACTGAAAGCGTCGTGCGCAGCTTGCCATCGAACAGGCTGGCGCGGATGCCTATTTCCTTGTTCCTTGTGGTGTCCGGCCCGAACGAGAGTTCATCGGGCAGGGCGCAGAGGTTCTGACCGGGATTGAGCGGCAATACACAGGGCGCAACGCGGTTTACGCCGCCGATGCGATAGCCCTTGCTGAACGTTGCATAGACCATCAGGTCAGGCGTGAACTTGTACGATCCGTTGAACTTCCAGACCGCGCCATCATCGTTGGTATCGCCCGAACGCGTGCGGAAATTGATGGCGGGGAACGTCTGGAACAGAGGCAATGCGGTGCCGCCGGTCACTTCGGCCTTGTACTTGAAGTAGCGGCCACCTGCCGTCAGCGTCAGCGCATCGATGGGCTGGAAGGTCAATTCTCCGAACACCGCCTGTTCGGTGGTCTTTGTGTCAACGAACGAGGCGTATTCCACTTCGTCTGGCCGGTTGATGCCAGCAAAGGCCGGATAACCCGGAACGATCTCGCGGTAGTCCGACCGCGTCTTGAGACGGTTGTAGAACCCGCCGAGTACCCAGCTGAACGGGCCACCATGCGTGGAAACAAGGCGGATTTCCTGGTTGAACTGCTCATTCTTGCCGGTCGAACGGGTATAGCCTGAAAATGCGGGGAACAGTTCGTAATCATAATCCAGATCGAGCAGCAGGTCAGTAACGTCGGTCTGGCCTGAGAACTTCTGGCGGGTGAACGCGGTGGCTGAAACCAGTTGCGCAATATCGCCCAGCTCTGCTTCCACTTCGGCGGCGAACAGGTCCGTCACGCGCTTTGAAGGTTCAAGATAGCGCCACGGGGCTTCGTACTTGCCCGTGCCAAACACACCGCCACCATTGGCCTGCCTGCCGTTGGTATCGGTCTGCTGGCGCACATAGCTGAGCGTCAGCGCCAGCCCTTCGAACGGATAGAGGCCCAACTGGTTGCGGCTGGTGAAGGTGTGTTCGAAGTTGGCGTCTTCGTAAGTCGAGAAGTTCTGCGCAATTTCATCTGCCGAACCAATCGAGCCAAAGAATGTGCCGGGACGGTTGGGCTGCGGATCGGAAACGCCGGGCGTCTTGAGCAGGTAATTGTAGTCGATAAAGCCCGGATCGTTGAAGTAGCCAGTCGCCGAACGGAAAGCGACCTTGCCGGGGATCAGCGGCACGTTGATCATCCCATCGACGACAAAGCCGGGATCCTTGGCATGGGCCACGTCATAGACGCGGACGTGGAAGGCACCTTCCCACCGGTCAGGATCGGGACGGTTGGGGATGTAACGGATTGCGCCGGCAAGCGTGCCAAGGCCATAGAGCGTGCCTTGCGGCCCAAGCTGCACTTCGACCCGGTTCATGTCGATGAACTTGAAATCCTGATAGAGCGGGATTTCGCCAAGGTAGACGCCAACCGTGTTGTCGGAGTTTGAACCGAAAGCGCTGGTATCATTGGCCGAAAGGCCGCGCATCACGATTGCGCCTGTTGATCGCGGACCGGTGTCCTGAATGGTAATGCCCGGAGTGAACGCAGCCAGCGAACGAACATCATCAACGCGCTGATCTTTCAGACTTTCCGCAGTGACTGCCGAAATGTTGATTGGTGCGTTTTGCAGGGAAATTGCCCGGCGCGTTGCAGTCACGATGATCTCGGTGCCCGGCTCATCTGCCGCATCGGCCTGCGGGGCTTCCTGCGCCAGCGCGGGAAGGGCGGTGATGCTTGCGATGGCGGTGGCAGACAGCAACGCCGCGCGCTTCAGGGAAAATTTCATTGAAACCCTCATGTTGTTGTTTCTTGTCTCATGGTTTCAGTCATCCCCGCCTACGGCCCTCTTTTGTTGCTGGAGCCGTTTCGACCCGGCCGGTTTGTTCCGCCAAAGTGCTCGGATGGGGCTTCTCCCCAAAATCGGCACCGGCGTTTCCATCCAGAGTGTGACCAAGGCTACGCGGTTGCAAAAAGTGGCACATTCGCCATTTGACGTAGTTTCGGGCGAAACCGCCCCGGATCGCCCCGTCGGGCATACGTAAATCGGCCCATGCTCAGCAGGCCCGCCGGGCTGCACTATCAGCGCCATGAACCATGCCGAGGCCATTGCGAGCGTTTGCCCTTCCTTGCGGCACGGGCAGCGCTGAACATGGCGCGTTCTGCAACTGTCGTTCCTGAACGCCGCAGTTATAACCAGTGGGTCGCCAGCCAGACGCATGACGATCCGGCCTTGCGCTTCACGCCTGATGCGGCGCGGAAGTGGTCCTCTGCTGCCGTGCTGCAAACCGCCATCGGCAGCGCGGCTTTCCTTGCCTGCGAAGCGGTTGGCGCATCGATCACCTTGCTCCACGGCATGACTGTAAGCGTCGCGGCGATTGTCACCGCCTGTCTGCTGATGTTCGTCACCGGGCTGCCCATCGCGGTCCATGCCGCCCGGCGCGGAGTAGACATCGATCTGCTCACGCGCGGTGCTGGCTTCGGCTATCTAGGATCGACCATCACCTCGCTGATCTACGCCGCCTTCACCTTTCTGTTGTTTGCCGTAGAGGCGAGCATCATGGCCGTCGCCCTGCGCGCGCTCACGGGGCTGCCCACGCAACTCGGCTATCTCGTCAGCGCGCTGGTTGTGATCCCGATTGCGCAATACGGCATGGGCGGAATCTCGCGCTTTCAGGTATGGACCCAGCCGCTGTGGATTGGGCTGCAACTGCTGCCGGTTGCCTATCTGCTGTGGCAGGGCGGCGATGTGTTGGCGCAGTGGGGGGAATTTACCGGCATCTATGCCGCCCGCCCGCCGCTGATCGCCTTTGGCCTTGCCCTGTCCTTGCTGCTGTGCCTTCTGCCGCAGATTGGGGAGCAGGTGGAATATCTGCGCTTCCTGCCTGCGCGTGAACAGATGGGCGCGCGGCGCTGGTGGACGGTGGTGCTGATCGGCGGGCCGGGGTGGACGCTGATCGGCGGCGTGAAGATGCTGCTCGGCTCGGTGCTGGCGGCATGGGCGGTATCGTCCGGCGTATCGCCTGCCCTTTCAGAATCGCCCACCGGGATGTTCCGCCACGCATTTGAACCAGTGTTCGGCGGTCCGCGCGCTGCGCTCTGGGCCACGGCGCTGCTGATCGTCGTCTGCCAGATGAAGGCCAACGTGACCAATGCCTATGCCGGGTCGGTCGCATGGTCGAACTTCTTCTCGCGTCTGACGCAAAGCCATTCGGGCCGAGTGGTCTGGCTGCTGTTCAACGTCGGCCTCGCCACGATCCTGCTGCTGTTCGGCATCACCAGGTCGATGGAGGCGGTGCTGCTGTTCTATTCCAGCCTTGCGGCAGGCTGGATCGGCGCGCTGGCGGCGGATCTGATCGTGTCCAAACCGCTTGGCCTCAGCCCGCCGGGGATCGAGTTCCAGCGCGCCTATCTCTACGATATCAACCCTGTCGGCATCGGCGCGCTGCTGTTGTCCATCACGGCTTCGGGCTTGTGTCAGTTGCACTTGTTCGGAGAGGCAGCGCAGGCATTCGCGCCAATCATCGGACTTGGCGTTGCCTTTGTCGCGGCCCCTGCGATTGCCGCAATTACGCGGGGCCACTTCTATATCGCCCGCAAGCGCGATGCGTGGGATATAGCCGACAAGACCTGCGTGATTTGTGAATGCACCTATCAGGCGCCTGACACTGCGCATTGCCCGCTCTATGCCGGGCCGATCTGTTCGATGTGCTGCTCGCTGGAAACCCGCTGCCACGATATGTGCAAGCAGGGCAGCCGCGCCACGCAGCAGTTCACCAACCTTGCCGAATGGATGCTGCCGCAACGGCTCGCCCGCTATGTCCACACCGCTACCGGTCATTTTATCGGGGTCATTGGCGTGTTCACGTTGGCCAATGCGCTGGTGATCGGGCTGATCGGGCGCGAATATTCTCGCACCCACCCTGCGCTGTCTTCGCACGTTTGGGCCATCCTGCTGGCAGTGTTCATCGTGTTCTTCTTCATGTCCGGGCTTGGCAGCTGGATCATCGTGCTGGCCCACCAGAGCCGCCGCGCCGCGCAAGAGGAAACGCGTGGCCACCTTGCCGAACTCGAACAGGAAATTGCCGCGCATGAGGAGACCGACGCCGCCCTGCAAAAGGCGCGCGAAGTGGCTGAAGCTGCGAATGCCGCAAAAAGCCGCTATCTCGTCTCGGTCAGCCACGAAATCCGCTCGCCGCTCAATTCGATCTACGGCTATGCCCAGTTGCTCGAACGCGGCAGCGATCTGAAGCCTGAAGATGCGGGCAAGGTCATCTGCCGGTCAAGCGAACACCTCTCGAACCTCGTCGATGGCCTGCTCGATATTGCGCAGGTCGAAGCCGGTGTGCTTCGCCTGTCGCGCGATACGATCCGCCTGCCCGCTTTCGTCGAACAGATCGCCAACATGTTCCGCCCGCAAGCCGGGGCCAAGGGCGTCAAATTCGTGCTGGAAGTGCCGCAGCCGTTGCCCGAATTTGTGCGCGGGGACCAGAAACGCTTGCGGCAGGTGCTCATCAACCTGCTCTCCAACGCGATCAAGTTCACGCCGTCCGGCTCGGTCACGTTCCGCATTGGCTGGCGCGGAGAGATCGCCACTTTTGAAGTGATCGACACCGGCATCGGCATCGCGCCTGAAGATATGGGGCGGATTTTCGGGGCTTTTGAACGCGGCAGCAGCAAATCGGCGGCGGGGCAGCCGGGCATCGGACTGGGCCTCGCCATCACATCTACGCTTGTTCACGTGATGGGCGGCGAATTGAATGTTGAGAGCAATCCCGGCGAAGGCACCCGCTTTGGCTTGCGCCTCATGCTTTCGCGCCCGGTTACGCAGCCGGTGCAGAGCCATCGCGCCGATGTGATCACCGGATACGAAGGCGCGCGCCGCCACGTGCTCATCGCCGATGATGATGCGGCGCAGGCGGCCGTAATCGAGAACCTTCTGAAGCCATTGGGTTTCCTCGTCACTGGCGCGCGAGACGGCGATACGGCGATTGCGCTCGCGGCAGCCTCGCGGCCCGATATTGCGCTGCTCGATATTTCCATGCCGGGCAAAACCGGTTGGGAAACCGCTGCCGCTCTGCGGGCCGCACATGGCTCTGCGCTGCGCATCGTGATGGTTTCCGCCGATGCGCACCAGTTCCGGCGCGGCGGCGATGGGCATGATCCGCACGATATGTTCCTGACCAAGCCGATCCAGTTGGACAGCCTGCTCGATGCCGTTTCGTGGCAACTGGATCTGACCTGGACCGTGGCCGACGGTTCGCCTTTGCGTGAAGCCAAGTCAATTTCAGGCATTGAGCTTCACCTTCCCGCCGCCGCCTTGCCATTTGTGCCGGAAATCGAAGGTCTTGCGCGCATCGGCAATGTCCGGGCGATCCAAAGCCGCCTTTCCGAACTTGAGGAAGCCGTCCCTGATGCAGCCCGTTTCGTCGCCCACCTTCGCAATTGTCTCGAATGCTTCGATTTCAAGAGCTTACGAGAAGCCCTCCGCCGAGGGGTGGTCCATGTCAGCTAAGGATGTAGTGGCCGGGCGCGACACTGTGCTGGTGGTCGATGACAACCCGGAATCGCTCCATTTCCTGATCGATACGATCGAGCGTGCGGGCATGACGGTGCTTATCGCCACCAACGGCAACGATGCGCTTGAACTGCTGGAACACGCCGCGCCCGACCTGATTTTGATCGATGCAATCATGCCCGGCCTTGATGGCTTTGACACGACCCGCGCGATCAAGAAGCAACCGCGCCTCGCTGATATTCCAGTGATTTTCATGACCGGGCTGACCGAAACCGAACATGCCGTCCGCGCGCTTGAGGCTGGCGGGGTGGACTATGTGCGCAAACCCATCGCGATTGAGGAACTGCTGGCGCGGATGCGCGTGCATTTGACAGCGGCCCGCGTATCGCAGGCCGGTCGCAGCGCGCTGGACGCCACCGGGCGACACCTTTTCGCGGTGACTCCGGGGGGTGATCTGCTGTGGGCGACGCCGCAAGTTGAGCGGTTGCTGGAAACGCTGGGGAGTGCCGATGCGCTGCCTGCCGAATTCGCCCAGCCGCTCGCGCGCTTGATGATTCCGGGCGAGAATCCGGGCACGTCGCTGCGCTTCGATGCGGGCGGGCAGACCATCGAACTCGTCCTCGTCGGGCCGACGCGGGGCGAGGAGGTGCTGGTGCGTCTCAATGTCATCCGCGAAGGTGCTGAGGTGGAATTGCTGCGCGAGCGTTATGGATTGACGCTGCGTGAGGCCGAAGTCCTGCTATGGATCAGCTATGGCAAGCCGAACCGCGTTATCAGCGAGATTTTGGGTATAAGCCCGCGCACGGTGAACAAGCACCTTGAGCAAGTGTTTGAAAAGCTTGGCGTTGAAACACGCGCGGCAGCGGCAGCCTTTGCCGTAAGGACGATAACCTGAAGTGCACCAAAACGCACCTAAAGCGCACCTAACGGCCTTTAATGTGTTCCAGCGCACTCTGCAGGTCTTCCAAAGTGTCGATATCGAGCGCAAGTTCCGGCGAGAGTTCGACGGAGGGGGCATCATTCAGGAGAGCGCCGGCGCCCCTGTCTCCAACCAGCGTTTTGAGCGCTTCGAAATGCTGCTTTCCGAAGATCGCCGGAACCATGTTCCGCCCGTCAACTTGCGTGGCGATCATGCTGCCATCGAACTGCGCGATGAGCCGCGCGAAATGGTCTGTCGGGACAAGCGGCATGTCGGCGAGGGCGAAAAGCACGGCGTCTTCGTCGGTGAGTGCAGCAACGCCAGTAGCTATCGACTGCGACAGAGGTGCATCGGGTGGATCGAGCAAGATGCGCGAAAATCTGGGTAGATCAGGTGTTTGCGTTGAACAAAGTGCGATCTTCCGGTCAAACGGGAGGGCGCTGAGGCTATCGGCTACATGGCGGGCGAGGGGCTTTCCCGCCAGCGCGGTTCCGAGCTTGCCGCCGCCAAAGCGGGTCGCTCGTCCGGCAGCGAGCAGGATGGTTGCTATTCGCAGGTCGCTCACCGTAACGCGGCAGCGCTGAGAGGTTCGCCGGTCCAGTATGTCCAATTAGCCAAGCTGTTGTATTCCGATACAATTTCGCCAAGAATTGAGAGTGCCAGCGTGGCCGGATCGCGCGTTGCCGGAATCAGGCCGATATGGCCGCGCAATTTCCCGATGGTCTGCTCACCCAGCCCCGCAGCGCGCAGCGCCGCAAGGCGGGCCGCATGAGTCCGGCGGCTGCCGATGGCACCGTGATAGTAGGCGGGCAAATCAAGGGCTTGAGGCAGAAGGAATTCCTCCCAATCGCGGCCATGGAAAAGGAACACGATGGCGGTCCATGTATCGCCTTCGATCGGGGGCAGGGTAGTGCGCGTTGGAAGATGCAGGCTGTTTATGCCCGATTGCGCCAGCAACTGCTGCGTTCCGGCATCTGGAGAAAGTGCCGTAACTTCCGTGCCGAAAGCTTTGGCAAGATGGCAAAAACCGGTCAGATCCTCACCCTGGCCGAGTGCGATCACGCGCAACGGCGGCTGATAGACGAGTGTAACCTCCCGCCCATCCCAAGCCCGTTGCGCCAGCGGTTCAGCCACCACCGCACTGTCACAATCAAGCCGAAGGGATGCCGGTTGGCGCTGGTCAAGCATGTCGAGCGCGGCAATGATTGCTTCGGGTTTGGGACGCGGGGTGAACAACAGGTCGATCCCGCCGCCGCAGGGCAGGCGAATGTCGATATAGGGCGAACCGATGCCGTAGCGGACTACGTGGCCCCAGCCTTCTTCAAGCGTTTCAAGGGCTTCGGTGGCAATGGCGTTTTCGATGCAGCCGCCGGAAAAGGAGCCGATCTTCCGGCCATCCGCCGCAACCGCCATCTGCGCGCCAAGTGCGCGCGATGATCCGCCTTCGATCCCGACGAGAGTGACTAGGACGCATTCCACTCCCTCGTCCGCCCGGGTGGCGAGAAAGCGGAGGATATCAAGCGGGGAGGCAGCGACCATCAGGCGGGCGCTATACCACCTCCAGCGGCAGACGGCGATGCCGTTTTCCGGTCAGAGAGTAGATTGCGTTGGCCAGCGCGGGAATTACCGGGGGCAGGGCAGGCTCGCCAAGTCCCGTGGGCGGGAAATCGGTCTTCACGAATTCGACGGCAATTTCACGCGGGGCTGCGTCAATCCGCATGAGTGCGAAATCGCCGAAGTTGTCAGCGGTGATGGCGCCTGCTTCCTGAACGATCTTCTGGCCGACCATGGCTTGGCCCAGCCCTTCTATCACGCAACCGTGGGCCTGATTCATGGCATTGAGCGGATTGATGACATGTGCGCCGATGTCTCCGGCGACCCAGACCTTGTCCACCTTCAACGCACCATCGGCCATCGAGATATCGACGACTTCCGCGAAATATCCCAAGTGGCTGAAATAGAACCCGAAGCCGCGGCCTTTCTCACGCCCCTTCCAGCCCGCGGTCTTGCACACGGCGTCAATCACGCCGCGCGCGCGGCCCGTATGGAACTTGGCCCGTTCGCCCGGAATTTCGCGCGGTTCGCCCAAAGTGCGGCGCATCAGTTCGGGCAGGTCCAGCCCCGCGGCTTCGGCCACTTCATCGAGGAAGGACTGGAACACGAAGGCCATGGCATTGGAAGACGGTGCGCGCAGCCAGCCAGTGGCGAGGTTGGTGGCCATATAGCTGACGCCAAGATCGACATTGGGCACGACGGGCGCGGGATATTCGCCGGGGGACATTTGCGCGGCGCGCACAGGCTTTCCATCTGCACCGAACGTGGCGAAGTGATCTTTCAGGGCAACCAGCGCGCCGTCCGCGCCAAGCCCTGCGGTGAGGCGATGCCAGCCTGCGGGGCGATAGAAATCGTGGCGGAAATCGTCGGTCCGGTCGAACAGAACCTTGACCGGTTTGCCCGGCATGGCCTTGGCCACTTGCCCGGCGATCACCATGTAATCATTGAGCAATCTGCGCCCAAAGCCGCCGCCGATGCGGGTGAGGTGAATGGTCAGATCATCAGGTGTGAGGCCGCAGAACTTGGCGGTTTCGGCGCGACCACCGGCGGGCGCCTGACTGGGCGCCCAAAGCTCCAGCTTGCCATCCTTGAACAGTCCGGTGCAGTTCTGCGGCTCTAGCGAGGCGTGGGCGAGGAAGGGGTATTCGTAGTCGGCCGTGACGACTTTTGCCGCCTTGGCCAGTGCGGCATCAGGATCACCGGCCTTGAACACGCTGGTCTGCGGCGTGCCTGCAATGAGCTTTGCAGCATCGATTTCATATTTGGCAGTGGAGAAGCTGGTGACGGCGGTATCGTCCCATTTTACGGCCAGCTTTTCACGTGCCTTGCTGGCCTTCCACCAACTGTCAGCAACGATTACCAGCGTGTCCGCCTTGCCTTCAGGCACGAAGCCGCTGTTGACGGCGACGACGCCCAGCACGCCTGGTATTGCCTTGACCCCGGCATCATCGAACGACGCGACTGTGCCGCCGTGGGCAGGGCATTTCACCACCGCGCCGTGGACCATGCCGGGCACGCGGGTGTCGATGCCAAAGAGCGGTTCGCCCTTGACGATCTTTGGCACATCGACGCCGGGTTTGGACGTGCCGATGATCTTGAAGGCGGCCGGGTCTTTCAGTGTTACCTTGGCGAGATCGGGCGGCGTTTGGGCGGCGGCATCTTTTGCCAGCGATGCAAAAGTGGCAGTCTTGCCCGACGAGGTCTGGACTACTGTGCCGCTGGCGGTGGAGAGCGTGGCGGGATCTACGCCCCACTTTTTGGCAGCGGCCATGACCAGCATTTCGCGCGCGGCCGCGCCAACCTGCCGCATGGGAATCCAGTTGCGCGGGGTGGCGCTGCTGCCGCCTGCGACTTGCGGGCCATAGAGCTTTTCGTCTGCATCGGTCTGTTCGATGCGCACCTGTTCCCATGCAAGGTCCATTTCCTCGGCGATGAGCATGGGCAGCATGACCTTGACGCCCTGACCGATTTCCGGGTTCTTCGCGCCGATGGTCACGGTGTTGTCGGCATTGATGCGGACGAAGGCGTTGAGCACATCGGCAGGTGCCGTGGCGCTGGCAGCGGCGAGGACAACGGAAGCATCGAGCGTGAGCACCGCGCCGCCTGCCATCGAGGCGACGAGGAACGAGCGGCGCGAGAGGGCGACTGTTTGGGTCATGCCAGTTGCTCCCCGGAAACGCCAATTGCGGGAAGGGCTGAGGCATCGGCCATTTCGGCGGGGAGGCCTGCTGCCTTGCGGATAGCGGCGCGGATGCGCAGATACGTGGCGCAGCGGCAGATGTTGCCGCTCATCCAGCCGTCGATATCATCGGGCGTAGGCTTCGGGTTCTGTTTAAGCAGCGCGGTGGCGGACATGATCTGCCCTGCCTGGCAATAACCGCACTGGGGCACGTCCAGCGCGGTCCAGGCATCGGCCACGCGCTTGCCCAGTTCGTTCATGGCCACGCCTTCGATCGTGGTGACCTGTTTTCCGGCGGCATCGGCAATCGGCGTCTGGCATGAACGGACCGCCTCTCCATCGAGATGGACGGTGCAGGCACCGCACAGACCTGCGCCGCAGCCGAACTTCGTGCCGGGCATGTCCAGATCTTCGCGCAAGACCCACAGCAGGGGTTTGTCCGCTTCCGCTTCCACTGTGCGTTTGCGGCCGTTGACGGTGAGAGAGACGCTCATCGTATTGATTCCTTGGGATATGCCGCTTCGGTCGAACAAGCGCGCCGATAGCAGGCCCGCATCGTGCGCGGAATCTGGACAGGCGCGCAGTTTTGGTCAAGCACCTTGTTCTGATCTGGCGCAACGGGCAGCACAACTGGCAGATCATTGCCATTGGCGTGGGCGCAAGCTTGGTGTTATGCGCGGGGCTTATGGCCGCTCGCCCCGACCCTGCCGACACGGAATTGCCGTCTTCACCGCGCCCCGGAACCTATGCGCGTGGAACCGAAACGGTCGATGCGATCATCAAGGCCGCGCTGCGGGTGTTGATCGACGAGGGATCAGGCGCGTTCACCATTCGCCGGATTGCCGCCGAATGCGGGATGAAAGTGGGGAATGTCAGCTACCACTTCCCCAAGAAGGAACTGCTGATCCAGACACTGCTGGACGATATCATCGGCAGCTATGACAAATTGCTGGAACGCACCGTGCGCCAGCCGGGGCTTGATGCCGAAGAGCGGCTGCGGCTGATCGTGGTGATGTGCCTTGATGACATTGCTGGCAAGCGGACCACGCGGCTGTTCCCTGAACTGTGGGCACTGGCCAATCACAACGAGTTTGTGGCGGACCGGGTGCGGGTGTTCTACCAGCGCGTGCATGATTTTATCTCGGACTATGTGGCGCAGCTGAACCCGGCGTTGAGCCATCAGGAAGTGCGTGATGTGGCCCTGTTCATCAGTGCATCGATGGAGGGGGCAACGCCGTTCCTGGGTTATGAAAAGCCTTGGGCAGCGCGGATGCCGGCGTTCACCGCGATTGCCGCGCATGGCTTGGTGCATATTGCCAAGACGATCACTTCGGCGCAGATTGCAGGTCTGGACGCGCGACAGTAGGTCGCTGCCGGGCACTTTTCTTTCGCAACTGCAACAAGGCGCTTGACCGAATCTGGACATTCGTCAAGCCTTGGGCCTGCGAGGTATTTCGTTGCGAGGTTTTCAGGGGGGCCGCGATGAAGCGTATGGGCAGGCTGGCACGAGTTGCTATCGGTGCGGTGACTATGGGGGCGATGGGCATGGGAGCGTTCGGCGCTCCGGTTGTGGCCGAAAACATCGTACCCGAGGCTGAAGAGGCCACTGTAAACACCATCGATCCGCCCAAGCTGGGGTGGTTCTATGTGCGGGGCGGATGGGGCTCTGCGGGATCGAGCATCTTCGATGCGGGCACCGGCAAGATGCTGGGCATGGTATCGACCAGCCGCGATTCCGATCTTGCCATCGATCCTGCGGGCAAGTTCTATTACGTGGCCGAAACGATGTGGACCAAGGTCAACCGTGGAACGCGGATGGACTTCATCTCGATCTATGACAGCAAAACGCTGAAGCTGGTGACGGAAATCCCCACGCCGGGGCGGCTGATCGTGGGTGGGTTCACCACAAATTTCGTGCTGAGCGACGATGGCAAGACGGCCTACGATTACAACTTCGATCCGGCGTCTTCGGTCAACGTGATCGATATGGCCAAGCGCAAGTTCGTGCGGGCGATCGAACTGCCGGGCTGTGCGAGCCTGATCCCCAACGAGGGGGTTGGCTTTTCCGCGCTTTGTGCCGATGGCACGCTGGCGACGGTGGCGGTGAAGGGGGCGACGCAGGAGATTACGCGGTCTGCCGAGTTCTTCGATGCGGCGGCGGACCCGATCTATTCCAACGTGGTGTTCGACCGCAAAAAGAACATGGCGGTGCTGCTGAGCTATACCGGGCTGGTGCGCACGGTGGCGATGGGCGCGGCTCCGGTGGTGAGCGCGCCGTTCTCCATCCAGGAAGCGGGCGGGATGCGGGCGGCGGACGTGAAGCCGCTGGACATCGCGTGGTATCCGGGCGGGATGCAGCCGACTGCACTGCACCGGCCAAGTGGCACACTGTGGGTGCTGATGCACAAGGGTGAATACTGGAGCCACAAGGAAGGCGCCGAGGAAATCTGGGGCCTCGATCTGGCGACGAAGAAGCTGGTCAAGCGCATCCCGGTGAGGGGCCATCCGCGCAATATCGAGATTACGCAGGACGATGCCGCGATGATCATGGTCAACGGAATGGACAACAATGCCATGATCATCGATTCCAAGACAGGCGAAGTGAAGCACGAGATCGAGAACGCGGGCGGCGGACTGATTACGGTGGTTGAGCCGAAGTGAGCGGGGCTTTCGACACGGCTTTGGCGATCTGCGGTGGTGTTGCCGCCGTGGGGAACGGGCTGGTGTTTCTGACCGCTGGCTTTGCCAAGCTGCGCAGCCGCCGGGTGTTTCCGGGTGTGGTGGCAAACTATCGGTTGTTGCCCGAAGCGCTGGTTGGGCCAGTAGCAGCCGTTCTGCCCTTGGCCGAGGTGCTGATCGGTGCGGCGTTGCTGGGCGGCGTTGCCTTGGCGGCGGTGCCTGCTGCGGCGTTGCTGCTGGCTTTTGCTGCGGCGATGGCGGTGAATATCGGGCGGGGGCGGGCGCATATCGATTGCGGTTGCGGGCGTTCTGAACTGCGCCAGCCGTTGAGCCGGACGCTCGTGGTGCGCAATCTCGTGCTGGCGGGACTGCTGGTTCCTGCGATGTTTGCGGTGCCGGTGTTCGGCTCGGTCGAGTGGGGCTTTGCCCTTGCGGGCGGACTGGCGCTCTATCTTCTGACTTTGCTGGTGAATGCACTGTCCGCGCTGGCGGCAGGGCCGCTGGCCGTTGAAAGGAATTCACGATGATGACCGCGCTGATCGTGGGGCAGGTGCTTTCGTGGGTGGTGATCATCGCCCTTGTCGTGGCGCTGCTGGCGCTGGCGCGGCAGGTGGGCGTGCTGCACATGCGCGTGGCGCCGGCAGGGGCTTTGCAGACGAGCGGCGGCCCGGCAGTGGGCGGAAAGGCCCCTGCGGTTCCTGCACAGACGCTGGAGGGCAAGGACGTGATCGTGGGTGGCCCCGCCAAAGGTGTGCCGCTGCGGTTGCTGATGTTCGTTTCGGCCACGTGTCCGCTGTGCAAGGGGCTGATCCCGGCGGCGCGATCCTTTGCCAAGGATGAGCGCGTGGAGCTGACCTTTGTGGGTGACGATACGGTTGCGGCGCAGCAGGGGCTGATCGCGGCGCAGGGGCTGGAAGACTATCGCTTCATCAACGGGCCGGAAGTGGGGCAGGCGTTCGAGGTGGGCAAGCTGCCCTATGCAGTGCTGCTGGATTCCGAAGGGCTGATCCTGTCCAAGGGGCTGGTGAACAGCCGTGAGCATCTGGAAAGTCTGGTGGTGGCCCACGAATTGGGCATCGCGACGGTGCAGGATTACATTTCGGGGCTGAAGCAGCCGGTTGCGGCGTAAGCGGGACGAACGAAGGGGGCATTTGATGATCAAGTTCAATCCCGATGCAACTGGCGAGAAGCTGCTGCGGCGGTTGGCCGGGGGCACTTCACGCCGGGGGATTCTTTCACGGCTTGGCGCGGCGCTGGTGGCGGCTCCGGTCTTTCCGCTGCTGCCGGTGAGCCGGGCAGAGGCTGCCAAGCCTGACCGTTCGCCCGAGGCGAAAACCGCGTTTGCGCGCTCTGCGCAGACCAAGGACGACACCAAGTGCGACTATTGGCGCTATTGCGCGATTGATGGGTCGCTCTGCACGTGCTGCGGTGGCGGGATGCATACTTGCCCGGCAGGGTCTGAACCATCGCCCGTTTCGTGGGTGGGTTCGTGCATCAACCCGGATGACGGCAAGGCCTATATGATTGCCTACCGCGATTGCTGCGGCAAGCCGACCTGCGGCCAGTGCGGTTGCGACAACATCGACCGTGAAACGCAGCTATACCTGCCACAACTCAACAACAACATCATCTGGTGCTTCGGGACGAGCAGTATGGAATACCACTGTTCCACCGCCATGATGATCGGGGCTGCGTGAGAGGTTGGCGGTGAGGGCACTGGTCCTGGCGGCAGTAGCCCTTGTTCTGGCACCGCAACTGGCGGCGCGGGACGATCCGCGCAGTGCAACGGTGGCGCGAGGCCTTGCCGCACTGAGTGACCCGGAACTGGCGCGGGGCGATTATGTGGAGCACTGCGCCGGGTGTCACGGGGTGCAGGGGATCTCTGCCCCGGCAAAACTGCCCGAACTGCGCGGGCGGGTAGGCTACATGATGTGTACCGCCGATACCCGCGCCTATCTGCTGCGGCTGCCCAACATTGCCAAAAGCCGGATCAGCGACAATCAGCAACTGGCAGACATGCTGAATTTCATGGTCTTTGGTCTGGGTGGGGACAGCGTGATCCCCGGCACGCAGCCGTTCACCGCACAGGAAGTGGAATACGAACGCCGGTTCGCGCTGACCTCTGCGTCGCTGGTGGCAGAGCGAAAGCGCCATGTTGAAACGGCCATTCGTAAATGCGGTGCGCCGGAAGCTTTTCGGGACTTCTACCGAACGCGCGGGTGAGCGTTCGACAAGTTCCGGTTCGGAAGATTAACCTCTATAAACTTTCGTTGCCGCTTCAGCTAAAACGGACTGGACGTTGCGCTGCTGTTTGCAGGCGATTTTTTGCACGCCACCCGTCATGATTCGCAGTTCCGAGGCCTTGCCCATGGCCACTTGAAGGCGGCAGCGTCCCTCGGTTTTCGGGCCTTCACCATTTTCGAACCAGTTATATGCATCGTTCTGGCAAGGCTGCTGCGAGGCCACGACGTTGGCCGGTCAAGCTAACTGTCAGTGACGTAAGTAATTATGCGAATGCAGGCCGGGTGGCGTCATGGATGTGCGCCTTCGTTTGCTCTTAAGCGGTGCATTCTTTGCTTTCGCAATCGCGTCATTCGGCTACGACGCCTGCATGAATACGGGGCGCAAGTGAAGACAGCCTGTTGGGTTGTCCGGGGCGAGCGTACTGCCAAAGATCAGGATGGGGCGTCGGTATGCAAGCAGCGGCAAGACCACTCGCGGAAGTTTTCGTAGCTTTGTCCGGGGCGCTGGATGATCTGGACTACCATGGCGAGGCAATGGCCGCACTGCATCTGGCAATGGCCGTAGACTGCCTGCGGGAGTGTCTTGATCCGGCGAATGAAGCGGACTCCAGTATGGAACGCCGCCCACATCTTCGGTTGGTAGCTTCATCCTGATCTGACGCGTCCTTGCGGCCCGCTCCATCGGGCATCACCGTTTCTGCACACCAAACCGAGGCTTCCGACCCATAGGATTCGGGCCGCTACGGCCTTGAGCGTTTCATCGGTGAAACCGCTCACTTTATCGCAAGACGTTTGTCTACTGAAATAGTTGAGTTACCATAATGTGTGGGCAGGTCGAGTGTGCGCATGCACTCGGGCCTGCCTTCTTTGCGAAGGTTCCCACTGATTGGCCGACAAGCTGGCCTTCGCACCAGCATAGTCAAAGTTTAATGTCTACCTATTTGATTGACTATAAGGGTGTGTTGGAAGGCGAATCGCTGTCGTGGGTGGGGGCAACCGATCCTGCGACGTTTGCGCAGGACGTTCGGCTTGCGAGGATACAGGATGAACAAACTGATGACTGAATCAGCACCTTCCGGGAGGCCACTGCCCGGTGATGGCAACGATCATCTCGACGAGAGCCTTGCCAGTGTGCGCGAGGCTTTGACAGGGCTGCGCTATGGCGCAGTGCAACTCACGGTTCACGAGGGCCGGGTCGTCCAAATCGACGTAACGGAAAAGCGGCGGCTCAAGCCGAACTGATACGGGCGTCCGACATTTTCACCAGAAACGACAACAAGCAACCGCACCGCTGACCGGACCACCGGAAGCATCGCACAAAAAACCATGAGGTCTTTGCGATGAATTTCCGTGTCTTGCTTCTGGCGGGGGCAGCGCCCTTTGCCATTGCTTCGTTCTCCGTTTCGTCTAGCGCATTCGCTGAAGAGACCGGGCCGGCTTTGGCCGCCACCGCACCAGTTGCCGATGATGAGGCACCGCAGGAATCGTCGGTCGGTACAGGCGCGAATGACAGCGGCACGATCGTCGTCACCGCGCGCCGTCGTGCCGAGACAGCGCAGGAGGTGCCCCTGGCCATATCCGTGCTGGGCGGTGACCAGATCGACAGTACCGGCAGTTTCAACGTGGGCCGCCTGCAGCAATTGACGCCGACGCTGCAATTCTATTCGTCGAACCCGCGCAACACGGCGGTGAACATTCGCGGCCTGGGCGTGCCGTTCGGGCTGACGAACGACGGGATCGAACAGGGCGTCGGCATCTATATCGATGATGTCTACAATTCGCGCGTGGCTTCGGCGACGTTCGACTTTCTGGACGTGAAGCAAATCGAAGTGCTGCGCGGGCCACAGGGCACACTCTACGGCAAGAACACCACGGCAGGTGCGATCAACATCACGACCAACCAGCCGACCTTCGATTTCGAAGCACGGGCCGAGGCGAGCGTGGGGAACCTGAATTATGTTCAGGCCAAGGCGGCGGTGTCCGGGCCGATTACCGATACGCTGGCGGCGCGGTTTGCGGTGTCTGCAACCAACCGGCGTGGGACGATCTACAACGTCACTTCGCAGCAGTGGATTCAAAGTCAGGACAACGTGGGTCTGCGTGGACAGTTGTTGTTCCAGCCGAGTGAGGCCTTCAGCATCACGCTGGCGGGCGACTACAGCGAGCAGGACGCGGTGTGCTGCGGGTCCGTCTTCGTCCGTACCGGTTTGACCCAGCGCACGCTCAACCGGCAGTTTGCGGCCTTGGCCGCGGCGCAAGGCTATGTGCCTGCCAGCACCGAGCCTTTCGATCGTGTGACCGATCTGGATGCCGCATTGCAGGCTGGCAACAAGATCGGCGGTGCGTCGATCAAGGTGAAGTGGGATGTGGGGCCGGGCACGCTGACGTCGGTCACGGCATGGCGCTTCTGGGACTGGGAGCCAGAGAACGATCGCGACTTTACCGGTCTGCCGATTGTTACGCGATCGCAGAACCCTTCGCAGCAGGACCAGTACACGCAAGAACTGCGCTACAACTATAGCGGCGATACGGTGGATTTTGTTGTGGGGGCGTTCGGCTTTTACCAGCGGATCGACACGCAAGGCACGGAATCGCATGGTTCGGCCTCCACGAAGTGGAACCTTGCGCCGACCAACGCGCTCTACAATTCCAACGTGCTGGACGGGCTGACTGCGCGGAACACGCAGTTCCTGAAGAACACCAGCCTTGCAGTCTATGGACAGGCGAGCTGGAAGCTGACGCCGGAGCTGACGCTGCAGCTCGGCCTCCGCGTAAACTACGACAAGAAGGACGGCTTCTACCAACGCCGGGTTTTTACCGGAGCAGGCACCGAAATTCTCCTCGACGGGACGACCAGTGCGACCAAGACCGCGCAACTGGGGATATTTACGCCGCAGGAAATCGCGCCGAAATTCAGCGATTGGAATTTCAGCTACGACTTTACCGCCAGCTACAAGGTGGCAGAGGGCGTGCTGGCCTATGCGACCTATGCCAAGTCGTTCAAGTCAGGCGGGATCAACCAGAACGGCGTGCCCACTGATACGCAGAACAATCCGCTGCTGGGCACAGCAACGGTGAAGCCGGAATCGGTCAATCACTATGAAGTGGGGATCAAGACCGAGTTTCGCGAGATCGGCGCGATTTTCAACCTTTCGGCCTACCGCACGGACATCAAGGATTATCAGGCCAATGTGAACAACGGCCAGTTCGGGGTGCTGCGAGGCTATCTGGCCAACGCGGGGGCGGTTCGCTCACAGGGCGTCGAGGCAGACTTCTCGATCCGGCCGAGCGACCGGTTCAACGCCTATACCAACGCAGCCTACACCGACGCGACCTATCGCACGTTCATCGACGCGCCATGCCCGCCAGAGCTTTCGGGCGGCACCGTGGCGACCGGATCACATGTTCCGGGTGCAGCGGGGACGCCGGGTGCGCTCAGCCCTGCCAACTGCGACATATCCGGGCAGCGTCTGCCGGGTGTCTCGAAGTGGTCGTTCTCGTTCGGGTTCGAAACCAACGCGCCGGTCACCTTCCTGAAGCAGGATGGGCAGATCTATTTCGGCTATGACGGCAGTTACCGGTCGGACTTCTCGTCGAACCCCAGCGCTTCGACTTACACCAATGTCGGTGGCTACTCGCTGTCGAACTTCCGCGCTGGTTTTCGCACGGACGATGGGTTCGATGTATACGGTTGGGTGCGCAACGCATTCGACGAGAACTACTTCGAGCAGTTGTTCGTAGGGCCGGGCAATACCGGGCTGATTGCCGGGCTTCCGGGTGATCCGCGCACGTGGGGGCTTACCCTGCGCAAGAACTTCTGACGGCGTGAGGCCGGTGGTTTGCGCCACCGGCCTCGTGGCTGGTTAGTTGTTACCCCCGATAAAATCGCCAAGCCCGCCCAGTACTGAACCTTCGCCACGGTTCTGGCCACCGCGCGATCCGGCTGCGGCGAGCATCCGCCCGGCGAGGCGCGAGAAGGGCAGGGATTGGATCCAGACCTTTCCCGGGCCGCGCAGGCGCGCGAAGAACAGGCCTTCGCCGCCGAAGAGCACGGACTTTACGCCGCCAGCGGTGACGAGGTCGAATTCCACCGAGGGTGTATAGGCGGCAAGGCAGCCGGTATCGACATGGAGTTCCTCGCCGGGGCGCAGCTCTTTCTCAACGATGGTGCCGCCCATTTGCACGAAGACCCAGCCATCGCCTTCAAGCTTCTGCATGATGAAGCCTTCGCCGCCGAACAGGCCGGTCATTACCTTGCGCTGGAACGCCACGCCGATGGAGACGCCGCGCGCGGCGGCAAGGAAGCTGTCCTTCTGGCAGATCAGTGTTCCGCCAACGTCCGAAAGCTTCATCGGCAGGATTGCGCCGGGTGTGGGCGAGGCGAAGGCAACGCGGGCCTTGCCATGGCCGTTGTGCGTGAAAACGGTGGTGAACAGGCTTTCTCCGGTAACCAGCCGCTTCCCTGCGCCGAGCAGCTTGCCCATGAAGCCGCCTTGCTGATCAGCCCCGCTGCCATCGCCGAACACGGTGGTCATGCCGATGGCGCCATCCTTCCACACCAGCGCGCCGGCTTCGGCGACGGCGCTTTCGCCTGGATCGAGTTCGATTTCGAGGAACTGGAGTTCCTGCCCCTTGATCTCGAAATCGATGTCATCGGCAATCGAGGCGCTGCGGTGGTGTGCCCAAGGGCTGCTGGACATTGTGGTGGTCTCCCGTTGGATTGACTGATCGAGATGTAGCTATCGGCTGTGACAGGTCGTGTCCCATATGGTGGTGTAGGTTCGCCGGCGTAGCCTTAGCGATCTCCGGCCAAGCCGGGTTGATCATGCTGCCATAGGGGGCAACGTGATG
>NZ_NCII01000099.1 GCF_002256775.1 Novosphingobium sp. 17-62-19
GCTGAAGTTCGAAAGTGGCGTCCACCGCGTGCAGCGCGTGCCGGTGACCGAATCCGGCGGGCGCATCCACACCTCTGCCGCCACCGTCGCCGTCCTGCCAGAGCCTGACGAAGTGGACATTCGCATCGAGGACAAGGATCTGAAGATCGACGTCTACCGCGCCAGCGGTGCAGGCGGGCAGCACGTGAACACCACCGATTCGGCGGTGCGCATCACCCACTTGCCCACCGGCACCGTCGTCACCTGCCAGGACGGACGCAGCCAGCACAAGAACAAGGACAAGGCGATGCAAGTGCTGCGCGCCCGCCTGTTCGAGGCGCAGCGCGATGCCGCGCAGGGCGAAGAGGCCGAGGCGCGCAAGGCGATGGTGGGATCGGGCGACCGGTCAGAGCGCATCCGCACCTACAACTTCCCGCAAGGCCGCGTGACCGACCACCGCATCAACCTCACGCTCCACCGCCTGCCCGAAGTGCTGGAAGGGACGGGGCTGGCGGAACTGATCGATGCGCTGATCGCAGAGGACCAGTCCAAGCGGCTGGCCGCGCTAGATGGGTAGAGCTTTGGCTCTCAAAGCCCCCTCCTCTGAAGAGGAGGGGGAGTGAACGTCGCTACTTCCCTCCGCACCGCTGCCGAACGCCTCTCCGCCACCTCGGATACAGCCCGGCTCGATGCAGAACTGCTGATGGCCCATGCGCTGGGCTGCACCCGCACGGACGTGCTGCTGCGCCACATGCAGGCCGAAACGCCAGCCGTGTTCGCCGCGCTGGTCGATCGCCGCCTCACGCACGAACCGGTCGCCTACATCACCGGCAGCGCCGAATTCTACGGCCTCGAACTCACGGTCAGCCCCGCCGTGCTGATCCCGCGCGGGGATACCGAAACGCTGGTCGAGGCCGCGCGCGAAGCTTTCGCCCAGCGCCAGCCACCCCGCCGCATCCTCGACCTTGGCACCGGCTCTGGCGCGCTCCTCCTCGCCGCCCTCTCGCTTTGGCCCGATGCCGAAGGCGTGGCCATCGAACGCTCGCCCGAAGCCCTCGCCGTGGCCCGCGCCAACGGCCAGCGCCACGCACCAGCCGCCCGCTTCCTTTCCGGTGATTGGACCCAATCCAACTGGGCCAGCGATCTGGGTCAGTTCGACCTCGTCCTGTCCAACCCGCCCTATGTCGAGGACGCCGCCGACCTTGCCCCACAGGTCCGCGCCCATGAACCCGCACAGGCGCTGTTTTCCGGCCCGGATGGCCTTGACGATTACCGCATTCTGATCCCGCAAGTGCCCAGCCTGCTTACAGAAAACGGCATTGGCATCATAGAGATCGGCTGGGCCCAAGGGCAGGCCGTCAGCGCTCTCGCAAACGCCTCCGGCCTGTCCGCAAAACTGCACCGGGACCTCGCCCTGCGCGAAAGGGCAGTGGAAATGGCGAAAATGGCCAATATTCTGCTTGGCAATAGCGCTCCGGCCCACTAATCGTGTTCTCAGGCAGGGGATGGATGAGGCTTCCCGTCCCGGCCAGCTCCACCATTTGCAGGGATGAACGACCAATTGGTCGGGATAAGCGCAGATGCTGGAAACCCCGATTCGCCCATCGCTCAGCGTGGGGTGGGCCGGTGGCGGAGGGTTTCGCTGCAATACCCTTGCACCAAGTTTTCAAGAGGCCGCCTCAATTAAGGAAGTGCCCGAGTTGAATAACAATCGTGGTAACAACAACCGCCGTCGGGGGCGTAGCAATAATAATCGTCCCCAGAATGGTGGTCAGCAGCAAAACCGGATCGATAGTCGCGCACGGGGCAATGCTCCCCAACTGCTCGAAAAGTATCGCAAGCTTGCGCAGGACGCCCACATGAATGGCGATCGCGTGCAGGCCGAATACTATCTGCAGTTTGCCGATCACTACTTCCGCGTGCTTGCCGACGCGCGCGTCCGGCAGGAAGAACAGCGCGCCCGCCCGAACGGTGGCGAACGTTGGCAGGGACAGGAGCAGGACGGCGAAGACGACGGCGGTGATTTCAGCGTCGAAGGCGATTTCCTCGGCTTCGATCGCCCACCGACCCGGCGTGAGCGTGAAGAACGCGAAGAACGGCCTGAGCGAGCCGAGCGCCCCGAACGTAACGACCGCCCCGAACGCGGTGAACGTCCTGAACGCAGTGAGCGTCAGGAAGGTCGCCGTGACCGCGAAGATCGCCCGCGTGAGGATCGGCCCCGTGAAGATCGTCAGCGCGACGACCGGCCCCGTGAAGACCGCCCCCGTGACGACCGCAACGAAGGTCGGCGTGATGGCAACCGTCGCTTTGACCGCAATCGCAACCGCGACGCTGAAGCCACTCCGGTCGAAGCGCTCCCCGGCGAAGGCGTTGCCGCGATTGAAGGTGAGCCGATCACCGAAGCGGCAGAAAATCCCTTCGTTCGCGAACCGCGCCCCGCGCGCGGCCTGCGTCCGCGTACCGAACGCCGCCCTCGCGCTGCCAAGGATGCGGCGAAGGGTGAGGATGACGCTCCGGCAACGCTCGATGCATCGTTCCTGCCACCTTCGATCAGCATAAAGCCTGAATCCGAGGCGGCTCCTGCCCCTGCGGCCCCGGCGCCTGCTGCGGCCGTAGAAGAGGTGGCTCCTGCACCCAAGAAGCGCGGTCGCCCGCGCAAGGTCGTGGCAACCGAAGCCAGCGAACCTGTTGAAGGCTGACATTTGACGCCGGTTCTGGCCGCTTGCGGTCAGAACCGGCGCACCCCATAGCGGGTGGGCATGAGCCGCTTTAGCCTCCCCACCCGCCTGATCCCCCTGCGCCCGATCTCTCGCGACCATTTGCTGACCATCGCCGCCGGTGGCCTTGCCGCCTGCGGGTTCCAGCCGCTGGGCCTGTGGCCGCTGACGCTGGCGGCACTCGCATGGCTGATCCACCGGCTCTATGTGGTGAAAACATGGCGGCAGGCGCTGCTCACCGGCTGGCTGTTCGGCGTGGGGCACTTCACCGTGGGCAACGGCTGGATCGCCAAGGCCTTTACCTATCAGGCCGAAATGCCGGCATGGCTCGGTTGGGTCGGAGTGCTGCTGGTGGCGCTCTACCTTGCGGTTTATCCGGCCATCGCCACGCTGCTGGGCTGGTGGCTGGCCAATACGCGCCGCGCGATGCTGCTGCCCGCCTTTGCGGCATCATGGATCTTTGCCGAATGGCTGCGCGCGTGGATGTTCACCGGCTTTGCGTGGAATCCGCTGGCCATGATCACGCTGGGCGGGTTTGACCGCCCCGGCCTTGCGCTCGCTGCGCAGTGGACGGGTACATATGCGCTTTCGGGCCTTGTCATCGTGCTGGCCGGCTGGTGGCTGTTTGCCCTGTGGTCCTGGCGGCAGCAGCAGAAATGGGCGGCAGTGGCCTATGCGCTTGCACCCGCAGTGCTGATGGTTCTGCCCCTGCACGGCGAACGCCGCGAAGGCACGCTGGCCTACACGCTTGTCCAGCCCGATGTGCGGCAGGACGTGCTCAACGATCCTGCCAACTATGAGAATCAATTCCAGCAAACTGCCGCATTGTCTTTGGCCCGCAAACCGGGTGAGACGCGGCTCGTGCTCTGGCCGGAAAGCGGCGTGCCAGATTTCCTGCGTCCCGGCTATGCGCAGTTCTGGTATGATCAAACGACTTATGGTGGGGACCCTGCGCTGGCGCGGGAACGCTTGGGCCGTGTGGCGGGCAAGGGCGGGCTGCTGCTGACCGGCACAACGGACATTGCCATGCAGGGACCAAAAGTGGCGGGGGCCTGGAACGTGGTGACCGCGCTCGATTCGGGGGGCACGATTCGCGGCTCTTACGCCAAGGCACATCTGGTGCCTTATGGCGAATACCTGCCCATGCGCGAGATTCTGGAGCCCATCGGCCTGTCGCGGCTGGTGGCAGGCAGCCTCGACTTTTTCGCAGGGCCGGGGCCGCGCACGCTTGATCTGGGCGCGCACGGCAAAGCCGGAATCCAGATCTGCTACGAGATCATCTTTTCGGGTGAAGTGGTCGACCGGGCGCATCGGCCCGACTACCTGTTCAACCCCTCCAACGATGGCTGGTTCGGCAGCTGGGGTCCGCCGCAACACCTTGCGCAAGCACGGATGCGCGCGATCGAGGAAGGGCTGCCGGTGCTGCGCTCCACCACCACCGGGATCAGCGCGGTGATCGATGCCGATGGCGTGGTGCGTCAGCATGTGCCGCCGCTGCGCGCAGGGCGGCTGGATGGCAAAGTGCCGCCCGCCCATGCGCCAACGCCGTTCGCCATGTTCGGCAACATGCTCGCGCTTGCTTGGGGCATAGCGCTTCTTTTCATCGCACTGGTTGCAAGCGCTACGCGGAAACGCTAAGCGGGGACAGACATAAAGGTTTCTTTATATCGCCTCTGCCCGTTTCGGGCACGGCCATCAGCATAGGACCGCCAATGCGCAGCGATTACCTGTTCACTTCCGAAAGCGTTTCCGAAGGCCACCCGGACAAGGTTTCCGACCAGATCAGCGACGGCATCGTCGACCTGTTCCTGTCGAAGGATCCCGAAGCCCGCATCGCTTGCGAAACCCTCACCACCACCCAGCTCGTCGTCCTCGCCGGTGAAATCCGCTGCAAGGGCGTTTACGAAAACGGCGAATGGGCACCGGGCGCGCAGGAAGAAATCGAAAAGACCGTGCGCGATACGGTCAAGCGCATCGGCTATGAACAGGACGGCTTCCACTGGGAAAAGTTCGAATTCATCAACCGCCTGCACGGCCAGTCCGATCACATCGCGCAGGGCGTAGACGCGGCTGATAACAAGGACGAAGGCGCAGGCGACCAGGGCATCATGTTCGGTTACGCCACCGACGAAACGCCCGACCTGATGCCGGCAACGCTGTACTACAGCCACAAGATCCTTGAGCGCATGGCGGCCGACCGTCACTCTGGCGCGGCCCCGTTCCTCGAGCCTGACGCCAAGAGCCAGGTCACGCTGCGCTATGAAGGTTCGCTCCCGGTTGCTTGCACCGCCGTCGTCGTCTCCACCCAGCACGCGCCGGGCTATGACGAAGGCGACAAGGAAGCCGAACTGCACGCCTATGTGAAGCGCGTGATCGCCGATGTGATCCCGCCGGTGCTGCTGCGCGACACGACCTACTACATCAACCCGACCGGTTCGTTCGAAATCGGCGGCCCCGATGGCGACGCTGGCCTGACCGGCCGCAAGATCATCGTCGACACTTACGGCGGCGCAAGCCCGCACGGCGGTGGCGCGTTCTCGGGCAAGGACCCGACGAAGGTTGACCGTTCGGCTGCCTACATCACGCGCTATCTGGCGAAGAATGTCGTGGCCGCTGGCCTTGCCACGCGCTGCACGATCCAGATCGCCTATGCCATCGGCGTGTCCGAGCCGCTTTCGCTTTATGTCGATACGCATGACACCGGCTCGATCGGCGATGACAAGATCGAAGCGGCGATCAAGGGCATTGCCAAGCTGGGCGGCCTGACGCCACGCGGCATCCGCACGCACCTTGGTCTCAACAAGCCGATCTATCAGCCGACTGCGGCCTATGGCCACTTCGGGCGCAAGCCTGACGGTGACTTCTTCCCGTGGGAACGCACCGATCTGGTCGACGATCTGAAGGCCGCTCTGGCCTGAAATCCTGAAGTGCGCCTGGATGCACCAAACTGCACCTAAACGCACCTGAAGGACACCAAACGGTCCGCTTCGCAACTCGAAGCGGGCCGTTTTGCGTTGATGCGCGCTGTAGCCAATTTTCCCTGTCCATCCGTTCGTGTCTCGACTTCGCTCGACACGAACGGGGGTTGTTGGGTTTCATCTCCATTTTCCTACAAACCGACTCTGCGCGCACGACTCTGGTTTTTGGACGGAGTCGGACCCTCATGCGCGAACTCACCCCCCGCATCGCACTTGAACTGATCGCCCACGAAGGCATCGTGACCGAAGCCTACAAGGACAGCGTTGGCGTGTGGACCTGGAGCGTCGGGATCACCGATGCGAGCGGACACAAAGTGTTCCCGCGCTACAAGGACAAGCCGCAGCCGCTGGAGCACTGCATTGGCGTGTATCTGTGGCTGCTGCGCGAAAAGTACCTGCCCCCGGTCCTCGCCGCCTTTGGCAAGCACGACCCCAGCGAGGCGGAACTGGGCGCGGCATTGTCTTTCCACTGGAACACCGGCGCGATTGCGCGGGCGAGCTGGATCGGGCGGTTCGTGAAGGGCGATGTGGACGGCGCGCGCAAATCGATGCTCGACTGGGCGCGGCCCAAGGAACTGCTGGCGCGGCGGCGCAAGGAGCAGGCGCTGTTCTTTGACGGGCAGTGGAGCGAGGAAGGGACGGCGCTGGTCTATGGCGTCGCCAAGCCTTCATACAAGCCGGTGCGGGGAAAGCGGGTTGAGGTGCGGGCGTTGGTTGAGGGGCTGTTTGCGGATGCACCAGCGCCCGCTCCGGTGGCAGTGGCCGAGAAGAAGACGTGGTTTGATCGGCTGTTTGAGTGACCCCTACCCGAACTTCCCCTTCCTCGGCCCGAGGTATCCGAACAGGAACGCGCCTACCTTGCGGATCTGGATTTCCTCGGCGCCTTCGGTGATGCGGTAGCGGCGGTGGTGGCGGTAGATGTGTTCGAAGGGTTTGTGGCGGGAATAGCCGATGCCGCCGTGGACCTGCATCGCGCGGTCCGCCGCTTCGCAGACCAGCCGGTTCGCCCAGTAATTGCACATCGATACCTTGTCCGACAGTTCGCGCTCAATGCGCTTGTGGCCGCCTTCTTCGGCCTCCAGCCGGTCCATGTCCCACGCGGTCTTGCGGATCAGCAGGCGCAGCATCTCGCACTGGGTGGCGAGTTCCACCAGCGGAAACTGGATCGCCTGATTGCGCGCAAGTTCCTCGCCGAAAGGCTTGCGCTCGCGGGCATAGCGCACCGATTCCTCGACGCAGAACGTGGCCGCGCCCAGCGATGAGGCGGCCTGCCGGATACGGTTCTGGTGGACGAAGCTTTGCGCGATGGACAGGCCGCCGCCGACAGGGCCGAGGATCGCGCTATCTGGCACCCAGACGTTGGTGAACGACACGCGCGGGTGGTCTGTGGGCATGTTGAACGTCCAAAGGTACTCCTCGATCACCAGCCCCGGCGTGGGGTTGGGCACCAGGAAGCAGGTGATCCCGCGTGCATCGCCATTTTCCCCGCTGGTGCGGGCGAACGTGGCGCAGTGGGTGGCCACGTGCATTCCCGTGGTCCACATCTTTTCGCCATCGATGCGCCAGCCCGCCACGCCATCGCGCACTTCGGGCACGGCGCGGGTTTCCATGTGGGTGGCGTCCGATCCGTGGTTCGGCTCGGTCAGGCCAAAGGCGGTGCGGCGGGTGCGGGCAAAGCCGCCGTTGATGAATTCGGCCTTCTGCTCATCGGTGCCGAAATGTTCGAACATGGCGACGAAGGGGAAGTTGCCGACGATCGAATGTTCGTTCTGCAGATCGTTGTGCAGGCCAAGGCCCTTGGCAGCAAAGTGTTCGCGGATGACCGCCATCCAAAGGTTCTGGCCATCCTTTCCGCCGTACTTCTTGGGCGCGGAAAAGCGCCAGTGTCCGGCGGCATCGGCGCGGCGCGTGGCTTCGATCAGCAGTTCTTCCCATTCGTGGCGGGGGAGGCCACCGTTGTCGAAATCGGTGCGCGCCCATTCGCGGCGGTGATCGAAGAAGCGCACGTTGTCGTCCGCCTGCTCCAGCGGCTTGATCTCGGCGTCGATGAAAGCGTCGAGTTCGGCGAGGTAGGCGACGAGGTCGGGGGGAAGGTCGAAATCCATCAAGGGTGCTCCCAGAGCGTGCGGGCGGCGGCGAGCGCCGGATACTTGGGCATGTCGGCGGAAAGGGTGGATAGCGCGCGGGCGCGCAGGTCTGCCAGCAGGCCGGGGGTGGCGAGGGTCTGTCGGCCTGCCAGCAGATCATCGGCCAAGGTCTTGTCGGCGGGGTTTGCGCGGGATGTGAGTTCACGGCGGACGATGCCGAGCGCGTTTTGCGCGACGGCCAGTTCCCAGCGCTCACGGCCTTCCAGCTTGTTCTTCACCGTGGCGGCGAGCCATTCCGAGACGGCGGTGAGCATTTCGGCAGCGGTCGGCTCGCCCATGCTGGCAGGCGATTGTAGCGCGGCGGGAGGTAAGGGGCGGGTACGCTCGACCTCTGGCGCTTCGCTTTCCAGCAGCAGCAGCAGGTCGAGTTCCTGTTCGGCGCAGCGCCTTGCCACGACCACGCGTTCCAGCGACCGGTCTGTGCCACTGCGCCACGCCTGCCCCATCGAAAGGCAGCCCAGCGCCCACCAGACGGTGCGATAGACCAGCCAGAAGCGGAAGCGGGCGGGGTTGAAGGCCTCTCCGCCTGCTGACGTGTAGGCACGGGCCAGCGTCTCCACGTCGGTGAGGCCGAAGCCTTGCTTGTCGAGCCGCCCGAATCGCCACACGGTCATGCAGCCATAGGCAAGGTCCTCGTGACCATCGCCCAGATGCGCCAGTTCCCAATCGATGACGCCCGCAAGCCGTCCTTCGTGGACCATCAGGTTGCCGATGCGGAAATCGCCGTGGACCACCACCGGTTTGGCGGGCGGCGGCAGGTTGGCGCGCAGCCATGCCAGGCCCAGCGCAATCAGGGGGCGGTCGCCTCCTGTTTCAACGAATTGACAGGCGAGCGACTCGACGCCTTCGGCGGGATCAAGCCAAGGCAGGAAGGCGAGGTCGGTGGGGTTGAGCGCGTGGGTCCGCGCCATTGCCTCCGCTATATCTTTGGCCAATGCGGGGGGCGATGAAAGGGCGGATTCAGGATCGGCAGTGCCGGGCAGGCAACGCATGATGAAGCCGATGCCAAGGCCGTCTTCGGCAGTGAGTTCGGCCATGACTTCGGGTGCCTTCACGCCGGCGGCGTGGGCGCGGCGGATTATCTCGGCCTCCCCTGCCATGTTCAGCGGACGTGCGGCGATCCATTCAGGCGAAGGCGCGCGGCGCAGGACGAAACGCTGATCCCCATGTTCGCTGGCGCAGGCGAAGAGCCACGATTCCATGTTGGCCCCGCCGGTCAGGCGTTTCAGACCAGAGATCGATCCCGGCACGCCTGCGCGGCGCATCACGGCTTGCAGCAGTGCTTCCATAGCCTCTCCAGCCTGCGGCCATTTTGCCGCTGGGAGGACTATTCTTAACCGTCCAATTAAAGTCCAGCGCGAATCATTGTCGAAACGCATGAAGGCTTTTGGTTCCGTTGGATCGGTTCATCCGCGCTACGTCTGCGCCGAGATGATCGAAAAGGCACTTTGCCGCAGAATCACAAACGGTTAGGTTTGTTAAAGACGCATAAACCGGGATCGGGGTAAATGAGGGCATGAAGTTTCGTACCGCTCGATTCGTTGCCGCTCTGTTCACAGCAGTGCCCGCGCTTGTTGCCACTGTTCCGCAGGTGCAGAGCCGTGATGCGATTACGCTGCAGGACCAGCGTGACCAGATCATCCAGCAGCAGGTTGCCGCCATTGCCGCCGAAGGGCGCGGGCGGATCGGCGTTGCCGCGATGGATCTCGATGGCGGCGGGCAGATCTTCGTCAACGGTGACATGCCGTTCCCGATGGCCAGCACCGCCAAGATCGCGGTTGCGGCCACATTCCTTGAACAGGTTGAGAAGGGCAATTACCGGCTGGACCAGCAGTTCCCCATGATGTTGCGGGTGGCCGAGAAAGGCACACCCAGCCCAGAAGCGCCGCTGCGCCCCGGCAGCGTGATGACCGCGCAGAGCCTGATGGAGCTGATGATCACCCGCAGCCACAATCAGGCAACCGACGGGCTGATCAAGGTTGTTGGCGGGTTTGACAATGTGAATCGCTGGTTGACGCGCAACGGCATCACCGGTCAGCGGCTGGACCACACGATGGCCACGCTGGTGCGCGATGATGGCAAGGTCGATCCCGCCAAGGTGATCGACACGCGCACATCCAGCACGCCACGCGCCATGATTGCGCTGCTGGCGGCGATTGATCGTGGCGGGGTGCTCAGCCCCGAAAGCCGCGCGGTTCTGCTTGATACGATGACCCGCACCAGCACCGGCAAGACCCGCATCCGCGCGGGCGTGCCCGAGGGCACACTGGTGGCGCACAAGACGGGGACGCTGTGGGGCGTGACCGACGACGTGGGCATCGTGCGGCTGCCTGACGGGCGGCATCTGGCAGTGACGTTCTTTGTGACCGGGCCTGAGGGCCATGCGGCCCATGCCAAGCTGATCGCGCGGATGATGCGCACGATCTATGATGGCTATGCCACGCCGCTGGGCAATGGCACACAGGACCTTGTCCGCCGCCGCTGATTTGGGTGGAATATACTGACGGCAGTGCTGTGGGGCTTCATTTCACGCAGAGACGCGGAGGAAGCAGAGAGCGCTGAGCAGAAGCGCTTGCGGCAAAGCCGCGCTTGTCATTGATCTTTGGGTTCGACGCCAGATTTGCAGGAATGAGCGGCCTGACGGCCATCCGCTGTGCCGCTCAGCGCTCTCTGCTTCCTCAGCATCTCTGCGCGAAACTCTTCCTCCCGCAATGCTTGGCACAAGCCCATCACGCAAAGAGAAAGGGGCGCGGTCCGAAGACCACGCCCCTTCTATCTCATGTAATCTGCCGTGAAGGCAAAAATTACATAGCAGCTTCAGAAGCTTCAACAGCAGCTTCCGACGCTTCAACTGCGGCGCCCGAAGCTTCAACAGCAGCTTCAGTTGCTTCAACAGCAGCTTCGGTGGCTACTTCAGCCGGCTTTTCCGAGCAGCCAGCGAGAGCGAAGGCGGTGCCGGCGACAGCGGCGAGAATGAGCTTGCGCATGCGTTACAATCCCTGGATTGAAGGTAGACTTCGCGACCCAATTAATCGGCAATTCATCGCGTTGCAAGCACAAGACGAACGTAATCTGTCTCAACCTGCCTATCGCGCGGGCGGGCTTGCCTTTTTTTCGCCCGATTTCCGGGGGTTTCGGCCGTGTAAAATGTTGCAACAAAGTTGCGGCAGCAACCCGATGACGCAGGGCAATTGCCCTGCTAACACCCTTGCATGAGCGAAAAACAGCATCTCTATCTGGTCGATGGATCGGCCTACATCTTCCGCGCCTATCACCGGCTGCCGCCGCTGACGAACCCGCAAGGAACGCCGGTGGGCGCGGTATATGGCTACACCACGATGCTGTGGAAACTGGCTGAGGACCTGCACAAGGCCGATGGGCCGACGCATCTTGCAGTGATTCTCGACAAGGCGGGCACATCGTTCCGCAACGATCTGTACGATCAGTACAAGGCCAACCGTCCGCCCGCGCCTGAAGACCTTGTTCCGCAGTTCCCGCTGATCCGCGATGCCACGCGCGCGTTCAGTCTGGCCTGTATCGAGGAAGAGGGACTGGAAGCCGACGATATCATTGCGTCCTATGCCCGCGCGGCCACGCTGCGCGGCTGGGACGTGACCATCGTTTCGTCCGACAAGGATTTGATGCAGCTCGTCGGCAAGTGCGGTGTGGGCGGGGGCTGCATCGACATGCTCGATACGATGAAGAACCTGCGCATCGACATTCCCGAAGTGGTCGAGAAGTTTGGCGTACCGCCCGAGAAGGTGGGCGACGTGCTGGCCCTGATGGGCGATTCGGTGGACAACGTGCCCGGCATTCGGGGCATCGGGCCGAAAACGGCGACGAAGCTGATTCAGGAGCATGGCGATCTCGAATCGGCGCTGGCCGCTGCGCCGGGGATGAAGGCGAGCAAGCTGCGCGAGAGCCTGATCGAGCAGGCCGACATGGCGCGGCTATCGCGCGTGCTGGTGCAACTCAAGGAAGACTGCCCGCTGCCGGTGCCGATTGAGGACTTCAAGCTGGACGTGATCCCGCGCGATCCGCTGGCAACGTTCCTTGAGGAGCATGGCTTTACCAGCCTGCTGCGGCGGCTGGACGACGGCAAAGGCAGCCCAGGGCCGAAAACGCAGCTCAATCCCGCCAAGGTGGACAACGCCGGTGGGACTGCTGCGCCTGCGGGTGAGCGCATAGCCTTGCCATCATGGCCTGCGGTGGACCGTGAGGCCTACCATTGCGTGCAGACGATGGAAGCGCTGGAGGAATGGATCGCCCGCGCCTTTGCAGCGCGCGTGGTGGCGGTGGATACCGAGACCAGTGCGCTGGATGCAATGCGGGCCGATCTGGTAGGCGTGAGCCTTGCGCTGGGGCCGAATGACGCCTGCTATATCCCGCTGGGCCACGGCGGGTCTGACATGTTTGCCGAGAAGCCCGATCAGGTGGATCGCACGCAAGCGATTGCCGCGCTCAAGCCGCTGCTGGAAAGCGAGGCGGTGCTCAAGGTCGGGCAAAACATCAAGTACGACCTGAACGTGCTGGCGCGGTACGGCGTGAACGTTGGCCCCATCGACGATACGATGGTGATGAGCTTCTGCCTTGATGCAGGGCGCAGCGAAGTGGGCGTAGGCGGGCATGGCATGGACGAACTGTCCGACCGCCATCTGGGCCACACCACGCTGGCCTTCAAAGACCTGTGCGGCAGCGGCAAGAAGGCAATATCCTTTGCCGAGGTGCCGTTGGCCGATGCCACGCGCTATGCCGCTGAGGATGCGGACGTCACGTGGCGGCTGCACCGCCTGTTCCAGCCCCGGCTGGTCGATGAAGGCGGGATGCGCGTTTATCAGCGCGTGGACAGGCCGCTGGTGCCGGTTGTGGCCATGATGGAGCGCAATGGCATCAAGGTGGACCGGGAGCGTCTGGCGGGCCTCTCCGCCGAATTCGCGACGCAGATCGCGCGGCTGGAAGGGGTGATCCACGAGAAGGCGGGCATGGCCTTTACCATCGGCAGCCCCAAGCAACTGGGCGAAGTGCTGTTCGACAAGCTGGGCTACAAGGGCGGGAAAAAGGGCAAGACCGGTCAGTATTCGACAGACCAGTCGGTGCTGGAAGGGTTGGCGGCGCAGGGCGCGGAAGTGGCCACACTGGTGCTGGAATGGCGGCAGCTTTCGAAGCTGAAATCCACCTATACCGATGCGCTGCAGGCGGCGATCAATCCCGATACCGGGCGGGTGCATACCAGTTACAGTCTGGTGGGCGCGCAGACGGGGCGCTTGTCGTCCAACGACCCGAACCTGCAGAACATCCCGATCCGCACCGAGATCGGCCGCCAGATCCGCGATGCCTTTGTGGCAGAGCCGGGCAACGTGCTGCTGGCAGCGGACTACAGCCAGATCGAACTGCGGCTGGCGGCGCACATGGCAGACGTTCCGGCACTGAAGGAGGCCTTTGCGGCGGGGGAGGACATTCACGCGCGCACCGCACGGGAAATGTTCGGGCACGTGGACCGTGATACGCGTGGGCGGGCCAAGACGATCAACTTCGCGATTCTCTACGGCATCAGCCGCTGGGGGCTGGGCGGACGTCTGGGCGTGAGTGCGGACGAGGCGCAGACGATGATCGACCGCTATTTCGAACGCTTCCCCGGCATCCAGCGCTATATTCACGAGACACTGGAGAGCGTGCGCGAGCGCGGCTATTCCGAGACGCTGTTCGGCCGCAAGACGTGGTTCCCGCGCATCGGTTCAAAGAACCAGGCCGAGCGGCAGGGCAGCGAGCGCGCCGCGATCAACGCGCCGATTCAGGGAACGAGCGCCGACATCATCAAGCGTGCGATGGCGCGGATGATGCCTGCTTTGGCCGAGGCAGGGCTGCCCAACGTGCGGATGCTGCTGCAGGTGCACGACGAACTGGTGTTCGAACTGCCTGAGGGCGACGTGGACGCGGCCAAGCCGGTGATCGAGCGGGTGATGGCGACGGCGGCTGAGCCATCGGTGACGCTGACAGTGCCGCTGGGGGTTGAGATCGGCACGGGGCTGTCTTGGGGGGCGGCGCACTGAGGCGCATCCTTCGACAGGCTCAGGATGAGCGGGCTTCGACAGGCTCAGGATGATGCTTCGACAAGCTCAGCATGAGCGGGTTGGAGTTTCAACAGGGGACCAAACAAGACCCGCTCGTGCTGAGCCTGTCGAAGCACGCCAACCGGCCTCTCAGTTCAGCGCCGCAAACTTCTGCAGATCGCCGGTGCCAAGCATCAACACGTCCTCATGCGGGACCGAGTTGGTCAGGGCATAGAACGCCGCGGCCTTGTCGGCAGGCAGGCCCATTTCGCGGTAGTAGTCGACATAGGCGCGGTTGACCGGGTCGTTCGCGGCAAAATCGTCCGGTTCGCGACCGTCTTCGTCCAGCCACGCATGGACCACGAACGAGGCATCGGGTGCAGCGCTGCGGGTGGCGCCTGCGAGGAACAGTTCGACCGCGCCTGAGCGCACCGAGCCATGTTCGGGCACGTGCGTGGCGATGCCTTGCGCGCGGATCATGCGGCCAAGGCGGAGGTTGGCGAAATCATCGACCGTGCCGGGGCAATCGGGCATTTCCAGCACGCGGATGCCGGGATGGGCGCGCAGCATCTTCTGGAAATCGGCGGGGGAATAGCTGTCGGTTTCGGCCACCAGCGCGGCGCGGGTGCCGTCAAGCACTTCGAACGGGCCGAAGCTGGCCACGCCCTGCACATCGGCGCGAGTCAGGCCGACGATGCGTTCGGAACCGGGTTCGAAGACTTCGACGGTGGTCGTTTCGGTCCAGGTGACGCCGTCTTCCACCCACGTGCGCGTGCTGACCTCGCGCGCCGATGCCGGTTGGCAGGCGAGCAGGGCGCAGAGCGCGGGCAGGGCGAGGCGGCGAAGCATGGCCTTTGCTTTGGGGCCAAGCGGATTGCCGAACTGCCAAGGAACGCGGTTAAATTGCGTTCATTGTGTTTGTTGCGTGACCCCCCAAATGCCTCGAAAATGGCGCGATCCTCACGCTTTCGCTTCCCCCCGCGCACTTGGCTCCGCATTGTCCGCCCGTACACAGGAGGATGAATGGTCGCGCTGGTTTCCACGGTTGCCTATCTGGGGCTGGAGGCGCGCGGGGTGGAAGTGCAGTGCCAGGTCTCGCCCGGAATGCCCGCGTTCAAGCTGGTGGGCCTGCCGGACAAGGCCGTGGGCGAAAGCCGGGAGCGGGTGCAATCGGCGCTGTCTGCGCTGGGCCTTGCGCTGCCGCCAAAGCGGATCACGGTTAACCTTTCGCCTGCCGATCTGCCCAAGGAAGGTTCGCACTACGATTTGCCGATTGCGCTGGCGCTGCTGGCGGCAATGGGCGTGATCGATCTGGAACAGATTGCCGATTACGTGGCCGTGGGCGAGTTGGCGCTGGATGGCCGCGTGCTGCCTTCGCCCGGTGTGCTACTGGCGGCTATCCACGCTAGCGGGCAGGACAAGGGGCTGATCTGCCCCGCAGCGCAGGGGCCAGAGGCGCGCTGGGCAAGCGGGATCGACGTGATCGCCGCGCCGGACCTCATCGGCCTGCTCAACCATCTGAAAGGCACACACCGCCTGCCGCAGCCTGCGCAAGGCGTGGCCGAGCCTGCGCGACGGATGGCCGACCTGAAACAAGTGAAAGGGCAGGAAACCGCCAAGCGCGCGCTGGAGATTGCGGCGGCTGGCGGACACAACCTGCTGATGATCGGGCCGCCGGGTGCGGGCAAATCGCTGATGGCATCGTGCCTTCCGGGTATCCTGCCCGAACTGACGCCTGCTGAGGCGTTGGAAGTGTCGATGGTGGCCTCGGTTGCAGGCACGCTGGAGGATGGGCGGATCAGCCGCGCAAGGCCGTTCCGCAGCCCGCATCATTCGGCGTCGATGGCGGCGTTGACCGGTGGGGGGCTGAAGGTCCGCCCCGGCGAGGTGAGCCTTGCGCATCTGGGCGTGCTGTTCCTTGATGAACTGCCCGAATTCCAGCGCGCTGTGCTCGATTCGCTGCGCCAGCCGCTGGAGACGGGCGAGGTGACGGTGGCGCGTGCCAATGCGCACGTGACTTTTCCGGCGCGGGTGCAGTTGATTGCGGCGATGAACCCTTGCCGCTGCGGGCATCTGGGTGATCCGGCGCTGGGGTGCAGCCGCGCGCCGCGCTGTGCGGGGGACTATCAATCCAAGGTTTCAGGCCCGCTGCTCGACCGGATCGATCTGCATGTTGAGGTCGATCCCGTGTCAGCCGCCGATCTTGCCCTCCCGCCACCTGCCGAGGGTTCGGATCAGGTGGCTGCGCGCGTGGCGCGGGCGCGGGCTGTGCAGGTGGCGCGGCTTGAAGGGAGCGGAATGCGCAGCAATGCCGAATTGAACGGCGACATGCTCGATACCCACGCCACGCCAGACGAGCCGGGGCGCAAGCTGCTCGCCCAAGCCGCCGAAGCGATGCGCCTGTCCGCGCGCGGCTATACCCGCATGTTGCGCGTGGCGCGCACGATTGCGGACCTTGCGGGGGCGGAGATGGTGGGGCGCATTCATGTGGCCGAGGCTTTGAGCTATCGGCGGATCGCGCCGCGGGCTTGATGCGGGTTGGTTCACGCAGAGGCGCGGAGAAGAAGGGATGCCGCGCATGGCCGCAAGGCCATTTTCTCCTGCAAACCTTACGGCATATGCGCTGTAGTGGATGGAGAGCGGCTTTGCCGCAAGGGCAGACGCCTCAGCGTCTCCCCTTTTTCTCCGCGCCTCTGCGTGACCCCCTTTTCTGCAGACGCCGTTAGAGACTGCGCCCGATAAAGATCAGCACCATCGCGCCGATCACGGAGGCGAGGCACCCTGCGCGGTTCACACCTTCGCCAAAGGTGCCGCCTGAGCGCCAGCTGGCGAACAGGCCCGCAACCAGCGCGCCACCGACGCCGAGCAGGATTGTCTTGAGCAGGCCCAGGTCGACCGCGCCGGGATAGAAGAACCTTGCGAGGACGCCGACGATCAGCCCGGTGAACACGATCGAGATGAGATTCAGCACGTAGGCACTCCATTCCTGTGGACACCTCTTATGGTGCCGGTTGACGGGTTCTTGTCCACAATTTGCTGATGCGGACCAAAAATAATCCGACGAGCGACATTTCCCTCTTGCAGTGCCGCTCTCTCCACGCGTCGCTGCACTGCAGCATGAGTTTTGGAGCGACGAAGCGAATCGGGTTTGCGACGAAACGAGTCCAACACAGGTTCATTACCCTCTTGTGTCAGATTCAGGTTGAGGCACTATAGGTTGTGGTCAGGCTTCAGGGGGACCTCTAAACCTAGTTTGGAGAGCTTGGGCGTGTTTTTCGCGCGTTGACAGGACTTTGCCTGCGCGAAGGGCAATATGACCATGATTTGAGAATTTCGGGAGCGCGCGGTTGCGGGACAATGTTGTTCCACTTTCGTTCCGCTTCCTGTAGGATCGGCAAGCGCCCGATTCGAGTGCGGATTTATCGCCCGGCCATTTTTGCCGGGATGCGAAACGGGGATTGCGACGTGGATTTCAGGAATGGAGACGGCTCCGTGGTTGCGCAGGACGAACTGGCGCTTGCTGGAGAGGCTAAGGCGATTGATATGAACACCAAGGACGCAGGCAGCGATGCGCTGGTCGCCGGGATGGCGGCATCGGTTGTTGCCGCTGCCATGGCTGCGCCGGTCAGCGATTCCAAGAAGGTCAATCCGCGCCGCTTTACCATCGTGACCGATGACAGCCGCGATGCGCGCCTGACCGATTTCGGCAAGGATACGCTGGACGACCGCTATCTGCTGCCGGGTGAGAAGTATCAGGATCTGTTCGCGCGCGTGGCCGATGCCTATGCCGACGATCAGGAGCACGCCCAGCGTCTGTATGACTACATTTCGAAGCTGTGGTTCATGCCCGCAACGCCGGTGCTTTCGAACGGCGGCACCGGGCGCGGTCTGCCGATCTCGTGCTATCTGAACTCGGTGGATGACAGCCTTGAAGGAATCGTCGCCACCTGGAACGAGAACGTCTGGCTTGCCTCGCGCGGGGGCGGCATCGGCACATACTGGGGCCAGGTGCGCGGCATTGGTGAGAGCGTTGGCCTGAATGGCAAGACCAGCGGCATCATTCCTTTCGTGCGCGTGATGGACAGCCTGACGCTGGCGATTTCGCAAGGATCGCTGCGCCGCGGGTCGGCCGCGTGCTATCTTGATGTGTCGCACCCGGAGATCGAGGAGTTCCTCGAAATCCGCAAGCCGTCGGGCGATTTCAACCGCAAGGCGCTGAACCTGCACCACGGCGTGTTGCTGACCGACGAGTTCATGGAAGCCGTGCGCGATGGCCGCGAACATCATCTGCGTTCACCCAAGGACGGGTCGATCCGCAGCACGGTGGATGCGCGTGCGCTGTTCCAGAAGTTGGTCGAAACCCGCCTTGCCACGGGCGAGCCGTACATCGTGTTCAGCGATACCGTGAACCGCATGATGCCCAAGCATCACCGCGATCTGGGGCTGAAGGTTTCGACATCGAACCTGTGTTCGGAAATCACCCTGCCCACGGGTCGCGACCATCTGGGCAATGACCGCACGGCGGTGTGCTGCCTGTCGTCGCTGAACCTTGAGACGTGGGACGAATGGAACGGCGACAAGCTGTTCATCGAAGACGTGCTGCGCTTCCTCGACAACGTGTTGCAGGACTATATCGACCGCGCGCCGAACGAGATGGCCCGCGCCAAGTATTCCGCCGCGCGCGAACGCAGCGTCGGCATGGGCGTGATGGGCTTCCATTCGTTCCTGCAAATGAAGGGCATCGCGTTTGAAAGTGCGATGGCCAAGGCGTGGAACCTCAAGATGTTCAAGCACGTCGCCGCCAAGGCGGACGAGGCTTCGCTGATGCTGGCGCAAGAGCGCGGGCCGTGCCCCGATGCGGCTGACATGGGCGTTATGCAGCGCTTTTCGTGCAAGATGGCGATTGCGCCGACCGCGTCGATCTCCATCATCTGCGGCGGCACGTCTGCCTGCATCGAGCCGATCCCGGCGAACATCTACACCCACAAGACGCTGTCGGGCTCGTTCGTGGTGAAGAACCCGTACCTGCAAAAGCTGCTGGCGGAAAAGAGCAAGGATTCCACCAATGTGTGGAACTCGATCCTCGAACATGGCGGATCGATCCAGCACCTCGATTTCCTCAGCCCCGATGAAAAGGCGATCTACAAGACCAGCTTCGAGATCGACCAGCGCTGGCTGCTCGAATTTGCCGCTGACCGTACGCCTTTCATCGATCAGGCGCAGTCGTTGAACCTCTATATTCCGGCTGACGTGGACAAGTGGGATCTGATGATGCTGCACTTCCAGGCGTGGGAAAAGGGCATCAAGTCGCTCTATTACCTGCGTTCGAAGTCCGTGCAGCGTGCAGGCTTTGCAGGCGGGGTTGAGGCGGACAACACCTCAGCCGCGCCGGTGATGGCGCTGGCAGCGGGTGAGACTGACTATGAGGAATGCCTGGCCTGCCAGTGATGGCGCGCCAGTAGCCCTTGTCCTTGCCATGATGAATTCGGCAGCCTTCGTTCGTCTTGAGACGGTCGCCCAGCTGCCGGAGGTCAGGAAAAACGCCCCGCTTTGCAGCGAGGCGCTCTCCGGCCGTTGTTCACAGCCTGGTCCCGAAGGGGGCGGGACGTTTCTGCAACCCCGCAAGGAGCCGCAGAAATGCCGCGCCATCCTGCAGGGTCTATTTTTCTTCGAGCATACCCCAGGCGACATCGCCGTTGGCGGACAGTCGCACCTTGTCGCCCTCGACTTCGGCGATCAGTCCGCTGGAGAGGTAATGATGGTGGCCCGAATGGGTTCCGCCTTCATGACCTGCATCATTGTCCCTCTTGGTCAGTTTGATGCGGTCCCCGTCCATGTGGTCGACCGTGCCGACATGCGTGCCGTCAGCGCCGATCACTTCCATGTGTTCGCGGATCTGGGTGGACCAATCGCGGTTGTCTTCGGCCATGATGTTTCTCCTGTAGAGGCAAGCGGTTCTGCCGCTCGTGTCGTTGTTCGATCAACCGCCTCGGCCCCCGCCCGTTCCGCCTGCAACAACCCGGCCACGCCAGTGCGAATGCACCTCGCGCCAGTCGGAGGGGACCTGCCCCAAAGCGCACGATTCCCATCGGTGGAAAACCCCGGAACTATCCCCGGCGCAGGCCCTCGCCCGCCTTTCGCCGCGCGCCGCCAGACCTTACATTAAAAGAATCAGCACAGGACACCGCCCATGCCTCTTCTTGAAGCCCGCAACACCTACAAGCCCTTCGAATATCCTTGGGCCTATGAATTCTGGAAGCGTCAGCAGCAGGTGCACTGGCTACCCGAAGAGGTGCCGCTGGGCGAGGATTGCCGCGACTGGGCGCAGAAGATTTCCGAGCATGAGCGCAACCTGCTGACGCAGATCTTCCGCTTCTTCACCCAGGCCGACGTGGAAGTGCAGAACTGCTACCACGAACAGTACGGTCGCGTGTTCAAGCCGACCGAGATCAAGATGATGCTGACCGCCTTTTCCAACATGGAAACGGTGCACATCGCGGCCTACAGCCACCTGCTCGACACCATCGGGATGCCCGAAAGCGAATACGGCATGTTCCTCGAATACGAGGAGCTGAAGGCCAAGCACGATTACCTGCAGACCTTCGGCGTGGACAACGATGAGGACATCGCCCGCACGCTCGCCATGTTCGGCGGCTTTACCGAAGGGCTGCAGCTGTTTGCCAGCTTCGCCATGCTGATGAACTTCCCGCGCTTCAACAAGATGAAGGGCATGGGCCAGATCGTCACATGGTCGGTCCGCGATGAATCGCTGCACTGCGAAGGCATCATCAAGCTGTTCCACACCTTCGTGAAGGAACGCGGCTGCCTGACCAAGGCGGTGAAGGAAGACATCATCGACTGCTGCCAGAAGACCGTGCGGCTGGAAGATGCCTTCATTGATCTGGCGTTCGAACAAGGCCCGGTCCCGGGCATGAGCGCCAAGGACATCAAGCGCTACATCCGCTTCATCGCCGACTGGCGCCTGAACCAGCTGGGCTTCCAGCCGATCTACATGATCGAAGACCACCCGCTGCCATGGCTCGCCCCGCTGCTGAACGGCGTGGAACACGCCAACTTCTTCGAAACCCGCGCCACCGAATATTCGAAGGGCGCCACCAAGGGCGACTGGAACACCGTGTGGAGCAGCTTCGACAAGCGCCGCAGCGCGAAGTCGGCGGCGAATGCGGAAGTGCCGGCTGAGGTTGAGGTGGATATGTTTGGCGGGACCGGGATTGCGGCGGAGTGAAGCATCCGTTTCTGGGGAAACCGGGCGAGGCGTGATTGACTAGAACGTAACAAGAACTTAACCTGCCGCCAGCAGGAGCAATACGATGCAATCCATAGAATTTTGCGCTGGAGCTGGCGGACAGGCACTGGGTCTTGAGCAAGCTGGATTTCAGCACACCGCCCTCGTGGAAATCGAAGCGGATTTCTGCAAGACTTTGCGCCTTAATCGCCCGCAGTGGGACGTCCGTTGCGAAGATATGAATGCTTTTGATGGACGACAGTTCAAAGGCGTAGGTCTGATGGCGGGGGGCTTCCTTGCCCTCCATTTTCCGTTGCGGGCAAACAGCTAGGGCAGTTGGATGAGCGCAATCTGTTCCCCGCTGCGATCCGTCTGATTGACGAAATTCGGCCAAGGGCAGTCATGATTGAGAACGTGCGCGGATTTCTGTCGCCAATGTTTGAAGAGTATCGTCTTTATTTGAAATCCGAATTCTGCAAACTCGGCTACACTGTGGATTGGCGTTTGCTCAATTCATCGGATTTTGGAGTTCCGCAATTGCGGCCCCGCGTAGTGATCGTCGCGCTTAAAAGCGACTTGGTTGATGCCTTCGATTGGCCCGAAGTTAGGCCGCACAACCCGTCAACCGTTGGCGAGACGCTTAAAGAAATGATGGCTGCCAACGGCTGGCCGGGCGCAGAACGATGGGCGCAGCAGGCGAATGACATTGCGCCGACTATTGTCGGCGGTTCAAAGAAGCATGGCGGGCCTGATCTCGGCCCGACACGTGCAAGGAAAGCTTGGGCAGCGCTTGGCGTCGAGGGACGCACCATTGCGGCAGAAGCGCCAGCAGCAGATTTTTGTGGGATGCCGCGACTGACTGTGGATATGGTTGCCCGTCTGCAAGGCTTTCCGTCTGGCTGGCAATTCTATGGCCGTAAGACGACTGCTTATCGGCAAGTCGGCAACGCTTTCCCTCCACCAGTAGCGTGCGCTGTAGCCAAGAACATAAGAATCGCATTGTCGGTACAGAAGCTTTTCAGGGCAAAGGTTGCTTGATGGGTGCGCGAGATTCACTTCGGGATTTTTTCTGAGCAATTTGGGGCGCGTCTTGGATTCCGAAGAGTTGCGCATTGCTTCAGGCGGAATAAGCGAGTGGGCAAGGCGCATACGCGAATTGCGAAATGAGGAGGGATTTCAAATCCTGACGCATAACGACCGCTCCGACCTCAAGCCAGGTCAGTATTTGTTGGTGACCGCAAAGCCGGAGCCCGCATTTGCTCGCGGTATTTCCAAGGAAACTCGCGCCATTGTGCTCGACCGAAACGGCTTTACATGTCAAATGTGTGGCGCTGGTGCGGGTGAGCCTCACCCTTTCGATCTTACTCAGAAAACTAGGTGTTTAGTCCCGGATTGTGATGGTCAGGCTTGACGTTAAAGATTTCGGGCTTTGATTGCCAGAGTTGGTCGATTGCTTGGTAGGGTGTTTTGAA